>NZ_JALRGW010000019.1:0-55381 GCF_023253315.1 Aestuarium sp. | reverse complement strand
GTTCTGAACGGTGGAGTATTTCACTTCTGCGTCTTCTTCGACGATGATCTCAACGACCGCAGCATGGAGCTGTGCGGTATCGCGTTGCGGCGCAGTGCAGCCTTCGAGGTAGGACACATAAGAGCCCTTGTCCGCGATGATCAGCGTGCGTTCGAACTGGCCTGTGTTTTCCGCGTTGATGCGGAAATAGGTCGACAATTCCATCGGGCAGCGCGTGTTCGGCGGGATGTAGACAAACGACCCGTCAGAGAACACGGCAGAGTTCAGCGTGGCATAGTAGTTATCAGACACAGGAACCACAGAACCGAGGTATTTTTTGACCAGCTCAGGGTGATCTTTGATCGCTTCAGAGATCGAGCAGAAAATGACGCCAGCCTTTTCCAACTCTTTCTTGAAGGTCGTGCCGACCGAGACAGAGTCAAAGACCGCATCGACAGCGACCTTACGTTCGCCTTCTTTGTAGTCCTCAGCGCCCTCAACACCCGCAAGGATCATCTGCTCTTTGAGCGGGATGCCGAGCTTTTTGTAGGTCTCAAGGAGTTTCGGATCGATGTCGTCGAGCGACTTGGGCTTCTCAGCCATCGATTTCGGGCGGGCGTAGTAATACTGGTCCTGAAAATCGATCTCGGGATAGTTGACCATTGCCCATTTGGGCTCAGTCATGGTTTCCCAACGCTCAAACGCAGCCAGACGCCATTCGGTCATCCACTCTGGCTCTTCGTTCTTCTCAGAGATCAGGCGCACGATATCGGGGTTTACGCCTTTGGGGGCGTATTCCATCTCGATCTCGGTTTCCCAACCGTATTTGTATTTGCCCGACAGCTTTGCAACGGCATCTACGGTGTCCTGATCGACACCTTCTTTTACGTCCAACTCGGGGCGGTCTAGTGCAGCCATGACCCTTCCTCTCTTAAGCGGCGCGTGCGCGCATCTTTTTGTATCGATCAGCCCAAGCATCGGCATATGCCAGCACTTCGGCCTTCGTTGTTTCAAGACCAAGCGAAATCCGCGTCGCGCTGGCGGCTTCGACTTCGTCCAATCCCATCGCCTGCAAAACTCTGCTGGCTTTTACCTTGCCTGATGAACAGGCTGATCCTGCTGAAATCGCAAATCCTGCAAGGTCCATTGCCATTACTTGGGTTTCGCCTTTCCAGCCCCGTGTCACATAGCACGAGGTGTTGGGCAACCGCGTAACAGCATTCCCGACAAAAATAGTTTCTTTTGAGGCATCGGCAATACGTGCCTCCAACAAATTCCGCAATTCTGCGACTTCATCCCAGCGCCCATCAGCGAGGTCTTTCTGCCCCGCCACCGCAGCAGCCGCAAAGCCCGCGATGCCGATCAAATTCTCAGTCCCGGCACGGCGTCCCATTTCCTGACCACCGCCCAACAACTGCGCCTTGAGGTCGTGCCCTTGCGGGATCACGAGAACACCGACGCCTTTGGGCCCGCCAATTTTGTGCGCAGAGGCAAAAACCATTTCAACGCCCGCCCAGCTATAGGCAAAGGGGATGCGGCCGAACCCTTGGGTCACGTCAGATACCGCCAAACCATTAGGCAGGGTCTGAATGACACCCGTTTCGGAGTTTGCCAGTTGCAGACAGCTATTCGCGGGATCGTCGACAGTTACAATCCCGTTCAAATTAACAGGCAACGACATATCGAGCCACGAGCCAACCGCGTCATGTTCAATCTGCGCACCTTTGAGCGTGCGACCTGCACAGGCCAGCGCCGCCGCTTCAGTCGCGCCAGAGACAAACACGAGATCGGCATTGCCTGCCCCCAAAGCCTCAGCAATCTGCTGACGAGATTTTTCAAGCAGAGCCTTCGCCGCACGACCTTCTGAATGCACAGACGACGGATTGCCGACGATCTCCATCGCAGCAATCATGGCCTCTTTGGCCTCAGCACGTAAGGGCGCCGTCGCGTTATGATCCAGATACGTGCGGGTCACTCGTCCACCACCTCAAATAGGGCTGGAACGGCAGGGCACGGTGCGAGACCGTTGTTGATCACGTCCGACAAACGCGCTTGATGAAGGAAGACGTAGACATGTGCCGAGAGGCCTTCCCACAGGCGGTTGGTCAGGGATTGCGCACGGCTGCCAGAGTTCGCACCCGATGCCCCTGCCCCTTTGTGCATGGCGCTGACGGTTTCATCGACAGCGGTCAGAATGTCTGACACGCGGATTTCTGAGGCTGGACGGGACAGCTTGTAGCCGCCACCTGGACCACGGACGGAGTCGACCAAACCATCGCGGCGCAGCTTAACGAAAAGCTGCTCGAGATAGGGCAGCGACACGTCCTGACGCTTGGAAATCTCGGCCAAAGTGACGAGCGATCCTTCGGGCTGAAGGGCCAGATCCGCCAGTGCAACCACCGCATAACGGCCTTTGGTGCTCAGTTTCATACATATACCCCTGTCAGAACGCCCATTTCATGCGCAAGATCATTGACGTAAGCGGTCTGCCTCATTAACTCCGACACAGCCCACAGGACGTCCGTCCTGATAATTTAGAATCCTTCTAAGGTGTCCGAGAATTATAGTCAAGAATTCCGACACCCTACATAACGCGCAGGGAGCACCATGCCCGAAGTGATTTTCCCCGGCCCCGAAGGCCGGCTCGAAGGCCGTTACCATCCGCAAAAAGATCGTGACGCACCGATTGCAATCGTTTTGCATCCGCACCCGCAGTTTGGCGGCACGATGAACAACCGTGTGGTTTATAACCTGCACTATGCGTTCTATAACCTCGGCTTTACCGTTCTGCGGTTCAACTTCCGTGGCGTAGGTCGCAGCCAAGGTGAATACGATCAGGGCATTGGTGAACTGTCCGATGCGGCGTCGGCTCTCGACTACCTGCAGTCGATGAACACTGGTTCTAAACATTGCTGGGTCGCTGGTTTCTCGTTCGGTGCGTGGATCGGTATGCAGCTTTTGATGCGCCGCCCAGAGATCACTGGCTTTGTGTCGGTGGCCCCGCCTGCTAACATGTACGACTTCTCGTTCCTTGCGCCCTGCCCGTCGTCGGGTCTGGTCATCAACGGTTCGGCTGACCGCGTGGCTCCGCCCGCAGACACCGAAACCTTTGTGAACAAACTGCACGACCAAAAAGGCATCACCATCACGCATGAGGTGGTGGACGGCGCTGGTCACTTCTTTGAAGACCCGCACATGGACACGATGATCAACTCTGTTCAGGGCTACGTGCGCCGTCGCCTGACGGAAAACACGCGCTGATCCATGGCTCTACTGGATGATATGGCCGACGAGCTGGCGCAACTGGCGCTAGAAGACGAGGCCCGCAGCGGGGACGATCAGATCGTTCGCAAAGTGGCAGAAATTCTTGGAGCGTCGTCACAGACGCTTCAAGAGGCGTTCAACACGGCCATCCGTGTGCGCCGCGCCGAAGCCCGAGCGCGCGACCTTCTCGCGCAACGCAAGGCCCAATTCGAGGCATCATCCCAATGACATCGACCCTGTCCGCCCAGTTTACTTTCCTGAACGAGGCGGACAGGCTCAAATCCGTAGACCGCGCCAATCTGCTAATTGATTGCAGCCGTCCGGAAAACAGTGCCGAACATAGCTGGCACCTTGCGCTCTATGCGTTGGTCTTTGGCGATACTGCTGTGCCCGATGTGGACGTGGACCGCGCTATCGCGATGCTGCTGCTTCATGACATCGTTGAGATCGACGCTGGCGATCACCCCATCCATGAGGCACACGATTGGGACGCGGTGGTCGTGGCCGAACGCAAAGCTGCCGACCATATCTTTGGCCTGCTGCCCCTACCCCAAGCCAAAGAGTTTCGTGGCATCTGGGACGAATTCGAAGCCGCCCAAACCCCAACGGCTAAGTTTGCCAAACGGTTGGATACAGCGCAGCCGATGTATCAAACGCTCTGTGCGCCCAACCCTGTGCCTGATCATGTTGAGGTCGTGCGCGGCAATCTGACAACCGGACGGGCGCGCCCCTTGGCCGAGAGTTGGCCTGAAGCTTATTCCCATGCGAAATCGATGCTCGATGGGACAGCCTCGACCGCGTCCACAGACTACCTCCTGCGATTGGCGTTCCTGTTAGAGGCCTGCAAGTTAAAGTCCGTCTACCGCGCGACAAAACTTTGCGACGGATCGCGGCACGAGAACTCTGGCGAACACAGCTGGCATATCGCGCTATATGCGATGACGCTGGCCTCTCATGCGATCAAGCCCGTGAACATCGGGCGCGTGATCCGCATGTTGCTGATCCATGATCTGGTAGAGATCGACGCAGGTGATACGCCGATCCACGGTGACTTTGACCCCGCCGCACAAGAACAGATCGAACGACTGGCGGCGGATCGTCTTTTTGGCCTTTTGCCGCCCGCCCAAGGTGCGAAACTACGTGCGCTCTGGGAAGAGTTTGAGGCGGCGGAAAGCGATGACGCGATCTTTGCCAAGTCTATCGACCGCGTCCAGCCCTTGGCCTCGAACCTTGAGAACGGCGGCGGATCGTGGCCTGACTATAACGTTAGCTATGCGCAGTTAGTAGGACGCGTGGGCGACAAGATCGCAAAGGGCGCGCCCGCTGTTTGGGCTGAGGTCGATACCCGCATTCGTGCCCATCCATGGTTTGCGAAAGAATTTCAAAAATAACTGTATACAATTGCATACAGTTCTGGAATTCCGTCCAACTTTCGTCTAATGTGCGCGCAAACACTTTAGTTTGCGGAGCATCCCATGACCAAGATCAAGGTAGCTAACCCCGTTGTCGAACTCGACGGCGATGAGATGACACGGATCATCTGGGACTTTATTAAACAGAAATTGATCCTGCCCTATCTCGATATCGACCTGAAATACTACGATCTCGGCATCGAAGAGCGTGATCGGACCGACGACCAGATCACCGTCGACGCGGCCTACGCGATCAAAGAACATGGCGTTGGCGTCAAATGTGCGACCATTACCCCAGATGAAGCCCGTGTTGAGGAATTCGGCCTGAAACAGATGTGGAAGTCGCCGAACGGCACGATCCGCAACATCCTTGGCGGCGTTGTGTTCCGCCAGCCGATCATCTGCAAAAACGTTCCGCGCCTTGTCCCCGGTTGGACGCGCCCGATCGTTGTTGGCCGCCATGCCTTTGGCGACCAGTATAAAGCGACAGATTTCCATTTCCCGACCGCTGGCAAACTGACGATGAAATTCGTTGGCGAGGACGGCACCGTGATCGAGCGCGACGTCTATGATGCGCCGTCTGCCGGCGTTTACATGGGGATGTATAACCTCGACAGCTCGATCCGCGATTTTGCACGTGCGTCGTTCAACTACGGTCTTTCGCTGAAATGGCCTGTGTATCTCTCGACCAAAAACACCATCCTCAAGGCCTATGACGGTCGGTTCAAGGATCTCTTCCAAGAGATTTATGAGGCTGAATTCGCTGAGAAGTTCAAAGAGGCTGGTATCTGGTACGAACACCGCCTGATTGACGACATGGTGGCCTGTGCGTTGAAATGGAATGGCGGCTTTGTCTGGGCGTGTAAGAACTACGACGGCGATGTGCAGTCCGATACTGTGGCGCAGGGCTACGGATCGCTCGGCATGATGGCGTCGCAGCTGATGACACCCGATGGCAAGATCGTCGAGGCCGAGGCCGCGCACGGCACCGTCACCCGCCACTACCGCAACCATCAGGCGGGCAAAGCCACGTCGACCAACTCTATCGCGACGATCTATGCGTGGACTGGCGCGTTGAAACACCGTGCAAAGCTGGACGAAAACGCGCAGCTGATGCGCTTTGCCGAAACGCTGGAACGCGTGACTGTTCAATGCGTTGAGGACGGTCATATGACCAAAGACCTCGCCTTGCTCGTTGGCCCAGACCAAGGCTGGCTGACAACGATTGGCTTCCTCGAAAAGCTCGACGAATACCTGAACAAAGCCCTCGTCGGGTAACCAAAGGTCAGGCGCGTGGTGCAGATCACGCGCCTGATGGACAGGTAAGTATTACTGACCTATATGTCGGTCATGCCAGCACCGATTCCTGTCCCGCAAAATAGCGTCCCACATACCCCGCTCGAAGACCTTCAAGGGCTGTCGATTGGTTTACTTACCACCTCTATTGCACTGACAATGCTCAAATCTTTGGGGTTCGTGACTGGGCAAACGGCAGGCGTCGCACTGATCGTCAGCTACATTTCAGGTATCAGTTTCAGCTGGGCGTTTTTCCTGATCAACCTCCCATTCTACGTGTTTGCGTGGTTCAGAATGGGCGCTGCATTTACCATCAAATCCTTGATTTGCGTGACCGCCTTATCGGTGATGGTGGCCTATATCCCGCACCTAATGACCTTTGATCACCTAGACCCGCTGTTCGGCACGATTGCCTTTGGTGTGCTCTGCGGGTTCGGCCTCTTGGGTGTGTTTCGCCACAACGCATCGCTGGGCGGTTTGGGCGTGATTGCGCTGATGGTCCAAGACCGAACGGGGTTTCGCGCAGGCTACGTGCAGATCGCTGCTGACATCCTCATTTTCGCAACGGCTGCGGCACTCCTCCCGCTACGGGTCGTTGGGTTTTCGCTTCTCGGCGCACTGGTTTTGAACGGTGTGATCGCCTTTAACCACCGCCGTGACCGCTACATTGGAACGTAATTTATGACTGCCACCGAAAAACACTCTCTCATCGAAGACGCCCAAGGTATCGCGTTCGGTGTCTCTATGGCGTCGTTCGGCGTTTTGATCCTGACGCACCTCGGCTTTGTCACGGGGCAAACGGCGGGCCTCGCCATTCTGATTTCTTATGCAACGGGCTGGGGCTTTGGTCCCGTGTTCTTTGCCGTGAACCTGCCGTTCTATTGGCTCGGGTATAAACGAATGGGCCTGCGGTTCATGATCAAGACCTTTGTTGCGGTGGCCTCGCTCTCTGTTCTGACAACCATCCTGCCGACGCACATCGTATTCGCCACGCTTACGCCGGCGGTTGGCGCTATCCTCTTTGGGTTTGTCACAGGCGCGGCGCTTATGGCGCTCTTCCGTCATGGATCGAGCCTTGGCGGGATCGGTATTCTCGCGCTCTATATCCAAGAGAAGACAGGCTTCCGTGCGGGATGGACACAACTACTGTTTGACGCCGCACTCTTTATCGTGGCCCTAGGCTTGCGCGATCTGCCGACAGTCGCCTACAGTTTCTTAGGCGCACTGGTTGTGAACCTCGTGATCGCCATTAACCACCGTAAAGATCGCTATATAGCCACCTAAAGGCCCGTTCATGCCAACCCATATTATCGCGCTGGTTTTTGCTGTTATGGCGGAAACAGTTGCTACCTCTGCATTGAAAGCATCCGACCAATTCACAAAGCTCGGCCCGACGGCAGTCGTCGTGATTGGCTACGCGATCTCGTTCTATCTGCTGGCCTACACAGTGCGTTTTATGCCCGTGGGCATCGTGTACGCGCTGTGGTCGGGCATGGGTATTATCTTTGTGTCGATCATCGGTTGGGTTTGGTTCAAACAGTACCTCGACCTGCCCGCAATCCTTGGGCTGGCGATGATCTTAGGCGGAATTGTGGTGATTAACGTCTTTTCCAACACAACTGGCACGCATTAAGCCCTTTAGGGGTGGCTTTTGCTGCGATTGCACGGTAAGGCGCAGCCAACTCTCCTTTTAAGGCTGCACTATGGATATCCGTAATATCGCGATTATCGCGCACGTTGACCACGGCAAAACGACGCTGGTAGACGAACTTCTCAAGCAATCCGGCGCGTTTCGTGAAAATCAGGCTGTTGCTGAACGGGCAATGGACTCGAACGACATTGAACGTGAGCGCGGGATCACCATCCTTGCGAAAGCAACCAGCGTCGAATGGAACGGCACACGGATCAACATCGTTGACACCCCCGGCCACGCAGACTTTGGCGGTGAAGTTGAACGCATCCTGTCCATGGTAGACGGCGTTGTTCTGCTAGTTGACGCGGCTGAAGGCCCGATGCCGCAGACCAAATTCGTAACTTCCAAGGCGCTGGCTCTTGGCCTGAAGCCGATTGTTGTTCTGAACAAAGTCGACAAAGCAGACGCAGAGCCGGATCGCGCGCTTGACGAATGTTTCGACCTCTTTGCGAACCTCGGCGCGAACGAAGAACAGTTGGACTTCCCGCACCTCTACGCATCTGGCCGTTCGGGCTGGTGTGACACCGAACTCGACGGTCCGCGCAAAGACCTGACCGCTCTGTTCGAACTGGTTGTGAAACACGTTGAGCCGCCAAAGCAGCTGGCCGCAAAAGACGAACCGTTCCGCATGCTGGCGACCACTCTGTCCGCTGACCCGTTCATCGGTCGTATTCTGACGGGCCGCGTCGAAGCTGGCACCCTGAAAACAGGTGACTCTCTGCACGCACTGTCGCGCGACGGCAAGAAGATCGAAAACTTCCGCTGCACCAAGATCCTCGCGTTCCGTGGCCTGTCCCAGCAGCCAATCGATGAAGCAGTTGCAGGCGACATCGTGACTCTCGCAGGTATGACCAAAGCGACCGTTGCGGACACGCTAGCTGACACCTCGGTGAACGAAGCGATCCCTGCGCAGCCGATCGATCCGCCGACCATCTCGGTCATGTTCGGCATCAACGACTCCCCGCTCGCAGGTCGTGACGGTAAGAAAGTTCAGTCGCGCGTCATCCGTGACCGCCTGTCGAAAGAAGCTGAAACCAACGTCGCAATCAAAATCGAAGACACCCCAGGCGGTGAAGCGTTCATCGTTTCGGGCCGTGGCGAACTTCAGATGGGCGTTCTGATCGAGAACATGCGTCGCGAAGGCTTTGAGCTTTCGATCTCGCGTCCGCAGGTTATCTTTAAAGACGAAGACGGCGTTCGTATGGAACCCGTTGAAGAAGTCACCATCGACGTTGATGACGAATACACTGGCGTTGTCGTTGAAAAATTGACGGGCCCGCGCAAAGGCGATCTGGTCGAGATGAACCCAGGTGGCAACGGCAAGACCCGCATCGTGGCTCACGTCCCGTCGCGCGGCCTAATCGGCTACCACGGCGAATTCCTGACGGACACCCGTGGTTCGGGCGTCATGAACCGCCTCTTCCACGGTTGGGTTGCACACAAAGGCCCAATCGCTGGCCGTCGTCAGGGCGTTCTGATCTCTATGGAGAACGGCACCGCTGTGGCCTATGCGCTCTGGAACCTCGAAGATCGCGGTAAGATGTTCATCAACCCGCAAGATCCTGTCTACACCGGCATGATCATCGGCGAACACAGCCGTGACAACGATCTCGAAGTGAACCCGCTCAAAGGTAAAAAGCTGACCAACGTTCGTGCCTCGGGCACCGACGAAGCGGTTAAGCTGACCCCGCCGACCGTTATGTCGCTCGAGCAAGCAATTGCTTACATCGACGATGACGAACTGGTGGAAGTAACCCCCAACGCGGTTCGCCTTCGCAAACGTTACCTCGATCCGCATGAGCGGAAGCGCCAATCGCGCTCCGCATAATACGGATAAAAAAGCGGACCCTTCGGGGTCCGTTTTTCGTTTTGGGGCTTTGCCCCCGCGCGTTTCGCGCTCCCCCAGGATATTTGAGGCACAAAGGCAAAGGGCGCGACGTTTGGAAACGCCGCGCCCTTTGTTTAGGAGTATTTTAGGTGCTTATTCGGCTGCTTCAACGATCAGAAGATCGCGTTCGCTGGCGCCTTTGGCATAGCTGAGCGCCTCTTGGTACGCGTCCGAATAGTAGCAATCATGAGCAATCTGGAGGCTTGTAAAGAACGCGACGACGTGGCGTGCGCGCTCTTTGCCTTCGAGGATTTCATATTTGCCACCACGTGCGAGGAATTTCCCACCGTGGTCCGCAATCGCGACGGTCGCGCGTTTAGCATACTCGCTATACGCCGCCTCGTCCGTTACGTTGACGTGTGCGATCCAATAGGCTCCAGCCATGATTATGCTCCTGCAACTACTGCTTCAGCTGCTTTGATTGCAGCCTCCGCATTTTCAACCGATGCACCGCCACCCTGCGCCATGACAGGACGACCGCCGCCACCTTTGCCGCCAAGCTCTGGTGTGACCGCACGAATGATATCTGCGGCCGAAACCTTGCCTGTCAGATCAGCGGTGACACCGCAGGCAACGGCAGCTTTACCGTCCGCATCTGCGATGAGGAGGATGATGCCCGACCCCATCTGGCCTTTCATCTCATCGATGATGCCAGGGAGGTCTTTGCCTGTTACGCCAGAAAGCACTTGAGCCTTAAACGCCATGCCGTTGATTTCTTTGGCAGGCTCTTCGGCTTTTGCACCACCAGTCATCGCAAGTTCACGACGCAGTTGCGCCACTTCGTTTGCGAGCGCCTTGCGTTCATCCATGAGCGCTTTGACGCGATCAGCGGCTTCGCTTGCAGGTGTTTTGAGCACCGCGGCAACAGCGTTCAGACGCGCCTCTTGGTCTTTGAGGTACGCGATCGCCGCCTGACCAGTCAGGGCTTCAACGCGGCGAACGCCTGCAGAGGACGCGCTGTCGGAGAGCACAACGAACGCACCGATATCACCCGTTTGACGAACGTGCGTACCGCCGCAGAGTTCAAGCGAATAGACGTTGCCGTCAGCGCCCTTGCCCGAACCGAGCAAGCGGCCCATCGACACAACGCGGACTTCGTCGCCGTATTTTTCACCGAACAGAGCCTGCGCACCGAGGGCACGTGCATCGTCTGGTGTCATGATACGGGTTTCGACGGTCGTGTTCTGACGGATCATCGCGTTTACATCGGCTTCGACCTGCGCCAGTTCTTCGGCGGATAGCGCCTTGCCGTGGCTGAAGTCGAAACGCAGACGGTCTGGCGCGTTCAACGATCCACGCTGGGCCACATGATCACCGAGCGCGTCACGAAGGGCTTCGTGCAGAAGGTGGGTTGCAGAGTGGTTGGCGCGAATGTCGCCGCGACGCTCGTGCTCCACCTCAAGCTTTGCAGCCTGACCGCGGCTGATCGACCCTTCGGTGACTTCCGCAAAGTGGATGAAGATGCCAGCCGACTTTTTCGTGTCAGTGACCTTAGCCGTGCCTGTTTCCGTGCGGATAAAGCCCGTATCGCCTACCTGACCGCCCGATTCACCATAGAACGGCGTTTGGTTAACCACGATCTGAACGGTTTCGCCCGTCGCGGCGGTTTCCACAACGTCAGAGACTTTGACGACCGACAGGATTTGGCCTTCGGCGGTTTCGGTATCATAGCCGAGGAATTCGGTTACGCCGAATTTATCAGCCATTTCGAACCAAACAGTCGCATCGGCTGCTTCGCCAGAGCCGGACCAAGCGGCACGTGCTTTGGCCTTTTGCTCTTCCATTGCAGTGTCGAAGCCGTCGGTGTCCACGGCGCGGCCTTTTTCACGCAGCGCATCCTGAGTGAGGTCGAGCGGGAAGCCGTAGGTGTCATAGAGTTTGAACGCGGTCTCACCCGGTAGGTTGGCACCTTCTGGCAGATCAGACAATTCGTCATCCAGAAGTTTCAGGCCGCGATCCAAGGTTTGCTTGAAACGGGTTTCTTCCGCGCGGAGCGTTTCTTCGATCAAGGCCTGAGCCTGACCGAGTTCTGGATAAGCAGCGCCCATTTCGCGAACGAGCGCAGGAACCAAACGGTGCATCAGCGGGTCAGTCGCACCGAGAAGGTGCGCGTGGCGCATAGCGCGGCGCATGATGCGGCGCAGAACATAGCCACGACCGTCGTTGGACGGCATCACACCATCCGCGATCAGGAACGAGGTCGAACGCAGGTGGTCTGCAATCACACGGTGATGCGTTTTACCTGGGCCATCCGGGTCAACGCTGGTGGCGTTGGCCGATGCTTCAATCAGAGCGCGCATCAAGTCGGTGTCGTAGTTGTCGTGCTTGCCCTGAAGCAACGCGCCAATACGTTCCAGACCCATGCCCGTGTCGATGGACTGCATGTCCAGCGCTTTCATCGAGCCGTCTTCGAACTGTTCGTTCTGCATGAAAACGACGTTCCAAATTTCGATGAAACGATCGCCATCTTCCTCAGGCGAACCCGGAGGGCCACCCCAGATGTGGTCGCCGTGATCGTAGAAAATCTCGGTGCACGGACCGCACGGACCAGTCGGCCCCATCTGCCAGAAGTTATCAGAGGTCGAAATGCGGATGATGCGATCCTCGGGAACGCCGACTTTTTTCCAAATCTCGAACGCTTCGTCGTCGGTATGGTAGACGGTCGTCAAAAGACGTTTGGGATCGATGTCAAAATCTTTGGTGATCAGTTCCCAAGCGAACGGAATAGCTTCGTTCTTGAAATAGTTACCAAAGGAGAAGTTACCGAGCATTTCAAAGAACGTGTGGTGTCGCGCCGTGTAACCAACGTTATCAAGGTCGTTGTGTTTGCCCCCTGCCCGCACGCATTTCTGCGAGGTTGTCGCGCGCACGTAATCACGCTTTTCAACGCCGGTAAAACAGTTCTTGAACTGCACCATGCCCGAGTTCGTGAACATCAGGGTCGGGTCGTTGCGCGGAACCAGCGGAGACGACGGAACGATGGTGTGACCATTCCGTTCGAAATAGCTGAGGAAGGTAGAGCGGATATCAGAAAGGCTCGTCATGGCGGTCCTTGAATTCAAAGTGTCCGTGGTGGAATACCCCTCCATCTACTCCGCGTAAAGCCCAATGAAAAAGGCCGCCCAAAAGAGCGGCCTTTCGTAAGAATTTGATCAATTACATCTCGACGAGATCATCGTCGTTGTCATTGTCATCCATGTGGAAATCAAGACCATGCGCTGCTCGGATTTTATCTTCGATTTCGAGAGCGATCTGCGGGTTTTCCTTGAGGAAGGTTTTAGAGTTTTCACGGCCCTGACCGATCCGTTCATCCCCGTAAGAGAACCAAGCGCCAGACTTTTCAACAACGCCAGCTTTTACGCCGAGGTCCAGAAGTTCGCCCGTTTTAGAAATCCCCTCGCCATACATGATGTCGAATTCGACCTGCTTGAACGGCGGAGCTACTTTGTTTTTTACGACTTTAACGCGGGTCGAATTGCCAACGACCTCATCACGGTCTTTGATCGCGCCAATACGACGGATGTCGAGGCGAACGGAGGCGTAGAATTTCAGAGCGTTACCGCCCGTTGTGGTTTCGGGCGAACCGAACATGACGCCGATCTTCATCCGGATTTGGTTGATGAAGATCACCATACAATTCGATTTTGAGATCGAACCTGTGAGTTTGCGCATCGCCTGCGACATCAAACGCGCATGAACGCCCACGTTGCTGTCGCCCATGTCACCTTCGAGTTCGGACTTCGGCGTCAAAGCCGCAACCGAATCGACGACGACCATCGACACAGCGCCAGAACGTACGAGGGTGTCGACGATCTCTAGTGCTTGTTCACCCGTGTCAGGCTGCGAAATCAGAAGTTCGTCCAGATCAACGCCGAGTTTTTTCGCGTAGATCGGGTCCAGAGCATGCTCGGCATCGACGAATGCACAAACACCGCCCTTTTTCTGTTCTTCCGCAATCGCATGAAGGGTCAGCGTGGTTTTACCAGACGATTCAGGACCATAGATTTCGATGATCCGGCCCTTTGGCAGACCGCCAATCCCGAGCGCGATATCGAGGCCAAGCGAACCTGTCGATGTCGCCTCAATCTCTTGGACAGGGCTATCCTTGCCGAGCTTCATGATCGACCCTTTGCCGAACTGACGTTCGATCTGGGCCAGTGCGGATTCCAACGCCTTTTGCTTGTCGGCGGTTTTCTTGTCAGTCATGCTCAAAATATCTGCCATTGCCATCTTTGCGATCCTTATTTCACACCGTAAGGGGTGCGGCAATCATTGCCTTTGTTCGCCTCTTGTTCTCATTCGTTATGAGATCAAAAAGAGAACATTTCAAGAATTATTTTCTTGGGCTACTTTCATTCGCGAGAGATTAAAGAGTAGTTTACATCCAAACCGAGAGTGGGATTTTGCGTCGATATGCTTGTTTTCTGGAACGAAAAGCTTGTTTTTCTGGCCGTGCCAAAGACGGGCACTACGGCGATTGAGGGGGCACTCGCGCCGCGTGCCCAAGCCGTTTTCCGCGATCCACCGATTCTCAAACATACGCCCTACTACCGCTACAAACGGTTCGTTCTGCCGATGCTGGAAAAGGCTGGTGCCGAAGGTCTGCAAACCGTTGCCGTCGTCCGTCATCCGATTGATTGGCTTTCGAGCTGGTATCGATACCGCAATCGCGACGATCTGGTCGGGAGCAAGAACAGCACGCGCGGCATTACATTTGATGAGTTCGTCGTCGAATATTGCGAAGAAAAGCCCGCGCCGTTTGCCAATGTCGGCTCACAGGCCAAATTCCTCGCGGCGAACAATGGCCCGACCAAATGCGATTACGTGTTCCGATATGAAGCCCAACCAAAGCTCATCGAATTCCTTGAAACACGGTTGAATGTGAAGCTCGAATTGAAAGAGTTGAACGTGTCGCCGCGAATGGAAGTATCGCTGCTGCCAGAGGTCGAAGCCCTCTTGCGGCATACAAATGCAGCGGACTTTGCCCTCTGGGATGCGGCGCAGCATTAACCACGCGAAATTCATAATCTTCTTGATGATCTTGAATTTCACTAATCGAACGGTGGCAGGTATCACCCGCGCAAGCAAAGGATACCTTAATGACCAAACCAGTTCGTTCGCCTATTTTTGACAGCCTTACCACCGCAGCCCGTGACCGCATCCTTATTCTGGACGGCGCGATGGGGACACAGATCCAAAAGCTCGGCCTCGTCGAAGGGGATTTCACGGGGCACGGCGGTTGCGGGTGCCACATCCATGCGGACAAGCCGCAACAGGGCAACAACGACTTGTTGAACCTCACGCAACCGGACGCGATTGAGGAAATTCACTTTCAATATGCGATGGCTGGGGCCGATATTGCAGAGACCAATACGTTCTCTTCGACCACCATCGCGCAGGCGGACTACGGGCTAGAGGATAAGGTCTATGATCTGAACGTGGCAGGTGCACGTTTGGCGCGCAAGGCAATGGACCGCGCGACGGCGATTGATGGGAAGCCTCGGTTCGTTGCAGGCGCTGTTGGTCCGACGAATAGAACAGCGAGCATTAGCCCTGATGTGAACAACCCCGGCTACCGCGCTGTTTCGTTTGATGATTTACGGATTGCTTACGCTCAGCAAATCCATGGGCTGATCGACGGCTGCGCAGACATCATCCTGATCGAAACGATCTTTGATACGCTAAACGCCAAAGCTGCGGTTTTTGCCGCTGAGGAAGTGTTTGAGGCGAAAGGCATCATCCTGCCCATCATGATTTCGGGCACGATCACTGACTTGTCAGGGCGTACGCTTTCGGGTCAGACGCCAACCGCGTTCTGGCATTCGCTGCGTCATGCGCGGCCTTTTACCATCGGGCTGAACTGTGCGCTCGGCGCAAATGCGATGCGTGAACATTTGGCCGAATTGTCGAGCGTTGCCGACACCCGCATTTGCGCTTACCCGAACGCGGGCCTCCCCAATGAGTTTGGTGAATATGATGAAACGCCCGAACAGATGGCGGCCCAAATCGAAGGCTTTGCAAAAGAAGGGCTGTTGAACATCGTCGGCGGGTGCTGTGGGTCGACCTTTGACCACATCCGCGCCATTGCTGAGGCAGTCAAAGGCTACGCGCCCCGCACGATCCCGACCGTTGAACCGCTCATGCGTCTCTCTGGGCTAGAGCCGTTTACCCTGACCAATGACATTCCGTTCGTGAATGTGGGTGAACGGACAAACGTCACGGGGTCGGCGAAGTTTCGAAAATTGATCACGGCAGCGGATTACACCGCGGCCTTGGATGTCGCCCGCCAGCAGGTCGAAAACGGTGCGCAGATCATCGACATCAACATGGATGAGGGCCTCATCGACAGCAAACAAGCGATGGTCGATTACCTGAACTTGATCGCGGCAGAGCCTGACATCGCCCGCGTTCCGATCATGGTCGATAGCTCAAAATGGGAGGTGATCGAGGCGGGCCTGAAGTGCATTCAAGGCAAGGCCATCGTCAATTCGATTTCCATGAAAGAAGGCGAGGAGCAGTTCCGCCAGCAAGCGACCCTCTGTCGTCGATATGGTGCCGCCGTCGTCGTCATGGCCTTTGACGAACGCGGCCAAGCCGACACCGAAGACCGCAAGGTCGAAATCTGCACCCGCGCCTATAAAATCCTGACCCAAGACATAGGGTTCCCACCCGAAGACATCATCTTTGATCCGAACGTCTTTGCGGTCGCGACGGGCATTGAAGAGCATGACAATTATGGCGTCGATTTCATCAACGCGACCAAACGGATCACCGAAGCCTGCCCGCATGTTCATGTCTCGGGCGGGGTATCGAACCTGTCGTTTTCCTTCCGCGGGAACGAGGCCGTCCGAGAAGCGATGCATGCCGTGTTCCTCTATCACGCCATTCAAAACGGCATGGACATGGGGATCGTGAACGCAGGGCAGCTCGCCGTTTATTCCGAGATCGACCCCGAATTGCGTGACCATTGCGAAGATGTGGTTCTCAACCGCCGTTCCGACGCCACAGAGCGGATGCTGGAACTTGCCGAAACCTATCGCGGTCAAGGCGGTGCGCAAGCCAAGGAAAAAGACATGTCTTGGCGCGAGGCCTCAGTTGAAAAGCGTCTCGAACATGCTTTGGTCAATGGCATCACCGAATTCATTGAGGCCGATACCGAAGAGGCCCGCCAACGGGCGACCCGCCCACTCGACGTGATTGAGGGACCACTGATGGACGGCATGAACGTGGTCGGTGATCTCTTTGGGGCGGGTAAAATGTTCCTCCCCCAAGTGGTGAAATCCGCCCGCGTGATGAAACAGGCCGTCGCTGTTCTGACGCCTTACATCGAGGCCGAAAAAGACGGCAAACAAGAGGCCGCAGGTAAGATCCTGATGGCAACGGTGAAGGGCGATGTGCATGATATCGGCAAAAACATCGTTGGCGTCGTGTTGGCCTGTAACAACTACGAAATCATTGACCTTGGCGTCATGGTACCAACGTCGAAAATTCTTGAGACGGCAAAGCGCGAAAATGTCGATGTGATCGGGCTGTCTGGTCTGATCACACCTTCGCTGGACGAAATGGTCCATGTTGCCGCCGAGATGGAGCGTGAGGGATTTGACATCCCCCTGCTGATCGGCGGCGCGACCACATCCAAGGTTCATACTGCCGTGAAAATCGCTCCGAAATATACCGGCGGTCAGGCGATGTATGTGACCGATGCCAGCCGCGCGGTCGGCGTTGTGTCGTCGCTATTGTCGGACAAAGCAGCCGAGGTGAAACAGGCGACTCGCACCGATTACGCTGACATTGCAGAGCGACATGCGCGTGGTGAACGCGGTAAAAAGCGGATCACGCTGCAAGAGGCCCGCGACAACGCGTTAAAGATCGACTTCAGCGGGTATGAGGCTAAAACACCAAGTTTCCTCGGCACGCGCGTCTTTGATCAATGGTCGTTGGCTGAATTGGCCGATTACATCGACTGGACACCGTTCTTCCAAACCTGGGAGTTGAAGGGCCAATACCCCGCTATTCTGGATGACCCTAAACAAGGTGACGCGGCACGATCCCTCTTCGCGGACGCTCAAGCTATGTTGGGAAAAATCATCGATGAAAACTGGTTTGCGCCAAAGGCTGTCGTCGGGTTCTGGCCCGCGCAGTCTGTCGGTGACGACATTCAGCTATTCACCGATGATACCCGCGCGGAACCGCTCCAAACGCTTCACACCCTTCGTCAGCAAACGGCGAAACGCGATGGTCGCCCCAATGTCGCGCTCTCTGATTTTGTTGCGCCGTCTGGCGATTATGTTGGTGCATTTGTTGTCACGGCTGGCCCCGAAGAGGACGATATCGCGGCTCAGTTTGACGCCAAGCACGACAATTATTCGTCGATCATGGTGAAGGCACTGGCCGACCGCTTTGCAGAAGCCTTTGCCGAGCGGATGCATGAATATGTCCGCACCGAACTTTGGGGATATGCGTCCGAGGACTATGCCCCGACCGATCTGATTGCTGAACCTTACGCAGGTATCCGCCCTGCTCCCGGTTATCCAGCACAACCTGATCACACAGAAAAAGCGACGCTTTGGACGCTGTTGGATGCGGAGACGTCGACAGGTGTTTCACTCACGGAAAGCTACGCGATGTGGCCTGCGGCCTCTGTGTCAGGACTCTATATCGGCCATCCAGAGAGCTATTATTTCGGGGTTGGTAAGGTCGAGCGTGATCAAGTTGAGGACTACGCGAACCGCAAAGGCATGAGCGTGGCTGAGGCTGAACGCTGGCTGTCGCCGATCCTCAATTACCAAACTTAATCTTAGCGTCCCGTGCTTTTGATGACGACGCCGACCGTTTTAAGGAGGATCATCAGGTCCTCCTTAAAGCTAAGACAGGAATGGTAGTCGTCATCAAATCCTACACGATCGACAAACCGAGTGTCACCGCGCCCCGCCACCTGCCAAGACCCCGTAATGCCAGGACGCATCGCATAATAGGCGCGACCGCCTGCCCGACGATAGAGTTCTTCTTGGGATGGGAGGAATGGACGCGGGCCAATTATGCTCATCTCACCGCGCAAGACGTTTAAGAGCTGTGGCAATTCATCAAGGCTGGACCGCCGCAAGAAGCACCCGACCTTCGTGATACGCGGATCATTGCGGAGCTTTTGATCGCGATGCCATTCCGCGGCAATGATCGGATCGGTGGCGCACATTTCAGCCAACCGAGCCTCCGCATCGACGTGCATCGTGCGCAGTTTGAAACAGTGAAATACCTCTCCATTCAGACCAACGCGCGGTTGCACAAAGAACGCTGGGCCGCCGTCGCGACGAATAATCAGCGCAAGAACCGCAATGACAGGCACCACAATCGGCAAGGACACCACGACGAGCAACGTGTCAATCAACCGCTTAAAGACGCGTTGATAGAGCCGCGCGCCAGATCGGGAAGTCTGCCTCACAGGAAAGGACGGAACCGAAACACTGTCGATTGGCGCATATTTCATAACACTTCCCCAAGCCAAGTTTGCGCATCTGCAGGCTCTGACCTTATGGGGAAGTGCTTAATGAAGTTTGAATGCTAAAGTGAAAATCCAGCTTAGATTTTTTCCCGCATATCGCGGTCCAACATCTCGCCCATTTTCTTTTGTTTGAGCAACTCACGGGCCTTTGCGTATTCGGGATCGTTCCAGAACATCAGACACCCGTTGCAGCCACGACCACAGCAGCCAGCCGCACCAGAGCGCGAGGTTTTGGACCGTTTTTCCATCTGCTCAGAGCCGATGGCGTCCTGCAGTTTTTTGACCTGATTGCGATACGCGCCCTTATAGGCGTCCTGCCCCAGTTCAATTTTCTGCGCAGTTTTGTCGAGCTTGAACCGACGCCAGTCGTCGTCGGTCAGCATGGCCTCGGAGCGGACAATGGTGAACGGAGGGAAATTACGGCGGATCGCTTCGGGGTCTTCGCGGTCAAAGGCTGTGAACGGGATAAAGACTTGATCGCCACGGCTGCCTACGACGTAATCCGCAATTTCACCCGGTTTATTGGCGAGCTCGTATTCGTAGAGACGCAGCAGCACGGGTTCCGCTTTCGGGTCGGGCGGCAGGAATTCCAGAACATCGCCGCCGTCGAGACGGTTTTTAACGTTCATCACCAGACCGTCCTCGCGAACCTCAGTAATCATGCCCGCAAATTCCCACGGTGCCATTGCTTTGGTGTGGTCATAGTTGTGGGCATAATTCTGGAGGCGGCCCTCGTGGAACGCGATGGTAAACCCACGGTTCGTCGCACCGACGAGTTCGTCCATATACTGATCCGGCGACCAGTTTTCGGGGTCGGCGTAGTAGTCATCAATTGCACGGCGATACGCACGGGCAACGGTGGCGACATAATACGGGCTTTTGTTCCGCCCTTCGACCTTGAGGCTATCAACGCCGATGCGCAGCAAGTCGTTGAGTTTGGGCATAAGGCACATATCCTTGGAGTTCAGGATATACGAACCGCGCCAATCCTCTTCGATGGGCATGAATTCACCGGGGCGAGCACCCTCTTCCAACACGAACTCGAACAGTTCGAGGTTCTCTTCGGTCAGCGGCAGTTCTTTGATCGTGCCGTCCTTGAGCTTCATGTGAACCTTATAATGCCAGCGACAGGAGTTCGCACAGTTGCCTTGGTTCGCGCCGCGTTCGGCCATGAAGTTCG
The DNA here is from genome assembly GCF_023253315.1 of Aestuarium sp. Classification (NCBI taxonomy): domain Bacteria; kingdom Pseudomonadati; phylum Pseudomonadota; class Alphaproteobacteria; order Rhodobacterales; family Paracoccaceae; genus Aestuarium; species Aestuarium sp. Next base: position 35,170 of record NZ_JALRGW010000019.1, on the reverse strand, counting down.
ACAAGAGGCAGCGGCCCGAATAGGTCATGCACATCGCGCCGTGAACAAAGCTCTCTAGGCGGATGTCAGGGCATTTCTCGCGGATTTCTTCCATCTCGGCAAAGGTGACTTCGCGAGCCAAAACGACCAGTTCGGCGCCCATGTCTTTCCAATAATCCACCGTGAGCCATGAACACACGTTCGCTTGGGTCGAGATATGGAGGTTCAGTTCGGGTGCATGTTTGCGCACGTAGTTAAAGACGCCAGGATCCGCGATGATCACACCATCGGGACGGATGTCTTTCAGCGTCTCGATAAAGCTCTCTAGCTTTTCGACGTCTTTGTTATGCGTGAAGAGGTTGAGCGTCAGATAAACCCGCACGCCATGCGCATGGGCAAAGGCGACGCCCTCTTTGACATCCTCAAGCGAGAACTTGGATTTCGTCCGCAGCGACATATCGGGCGTGCCGAGGTAAACCGCGTCGGCCCCATAGAGAACAGCAACCTTCAACCGCTCAAGCGAGCCCGCAGGCATCAAAAGCTCTGAACGACGGGTCTGGGTCTGATCTTTGGGCATGGCATGTCCTCTCTGGCTATCGGTCCACATAGCGGCGTGGGTCCGATAAACCTTGATCGAGGACAAAGAAACCTAAAAACGATCAGATCGTGTAAAGATAGAGGTCGTAATCCACGTTACTGATAGTCCGTGCCACACGGTCGTATTCAGCCTGACGCACCGCCGTAAAGGTACGATGCATGTCCTCGCCCAAGGCCGACTTCAGGAAGTCCGAGTTTACCGCCACGTCAATCGCACTGCGCCAATCGCGCGGGATCGGCGGGCCTGCGGGGTCCTCGTCATAAGCGTTGCCCGTGGTTTCAGGACCCGGATCAATGCGGTTTTCGATCCCGTGCAGAATGCCCGCGAGAACCGTCGCCCCAATCAGATATGGGTTCGCATCCACGCCAGAGGGACGATGTTCAATGCGGCGCGCCTTAACATCGCCTTCCGGAATGCGGAGCGCGACAGAGCGGTTGTTCACACCCCACGCCGTCGACACTGGCGCATAGCTTTGGTTTGCGAAACGACGCCACGAATTGAGGTGCGGCGCAAAGACCAGCATGGATTCACCCATCGTCGCCCGCAGTCCGCCAATCGCGTGGAGGATCGTATCGGTCCAGCCTTCGCCTTCTGCCTCGGCAAAGACGTTGTTGCCCGCATCATCCTGCAAAGACACGTGGAAATGCATGCCGGAGCCTGCGTAATCCTCAATCGGTTTCGCCATGAAACAGGCCGTCACCCCGTGCGTGCGCGCCTGTTGCCGCACAATGCGTTTGAGCCGCACAAGGTCATCCGCCGCCTGCATCACATCCTCGCGGTAATGCAATGTGAGTTCATACTGACCGGGCGCATATTCGGAAATCATGGTCTCTGCCTTGATCCCAGCCTTCTCAGCGCCCGCGTAGATGTCCGAAAAAAGCGGCAGCATGCCATGTAGATGATCGACGGAATAGACCTCAGTCTTGCCGCTAGATTTCCGACCATCCAAAACGTCACGTGCAGGGCGTACTTTGCCATCGGCATCGCGTTCGTTGTCGAGAAGGAAGAACTCCAACTCAAACGCGCCCGCAGGTTTCAAACCTTTGGCCGCAAAGGCATCGACCTGCCGCTGCAAGGCATGGCGCGGGTCAGAGGTCATCGGACGACCGTCGAGTTCATAAAGCGACAGGAACACTTCAGCCCTGGGCGGCGTGGTGTTGTGGAGCGGTTTCAATGTGCCTGGAATAGGCCACGCCCGCAGATCGCCATCGCCCTGATCCCAGATCAGACCCGTTTCATGAACATCTTCACCGCATATATCGAGACCGAGGATCGAAATCGGGATGTGACGACCAGATTTATATATCGAAAGCAGTTCGTGGCGGCGAATGATCTTGCCCCGCCCGATCCCGTTAGAGTCGTGCAGGACAATATCAATCGCTTCGATTTCGGGATGCGCTTCGAGAAACGCTTCAGCTTCGGCAACACTCGCGCCAGAGGGACAGGTTTGGGTCATCAGGATTTTCCTTTGGCGAAGAGGTCGGACATCACATCATCGAACGCAGCGATAAGGCGGTCAATCTGGTCATGTGTGGTCACAGGGCTGACCAACATCATATTATGGAACGGCGCGATCAGGCAGCCACGATTTAAGAGCGCCGTATGTACGATGGCCTCGACCTCATGGATATGAGCCGCGGCGGCCTCGGTCCCGTTATTGAGCGGCCCCTTAGCGCAGATAAATTCGACACGCGCGCCAACACGGACAACGTGCCACGGCGCATTATGGCCCTGGATCACGTCCGCCAAACCGTCAGCCAGTCGCGCAGCGCCGCGCTCCATGTGGGCGTAGTTCTCGGCAGTCATCACGTCGGACAGCGTGGCCGTGAGACAAGCAAATTGCATCGGGTTGGCAGAGAGCGTGGTGCCCATCCCCGAATGACCGCTCGGCTTTTCCGCGCAATACCGCAGGTAAGATTTAGCAACCTTGGGTGCGAGGCCCCAAACGGCGGTCGGCATCCCGCCCGCCACACATTTCCCAACGACAAAAATGTCAGGTTCGAGTCCATGCACGCGGGTATAGCCACCCAAGCCCGATGAAATCGTATGCGTTTCATCAATGATCAGAAGCGCGCCATATCGGTTCGCCAGTTTCCGCAGCCCTGCATGAAACCCGTCGTGCGGCAAAACCATGCACGAGTTGGTCATGACTGGCTCTGTCAAAATAGCCGCAACCTCACCCGTTTTCAGCGCGGCCTCGACGCTCGCCAGATCGTTGAATTCTGCACAAACAGCCGTCTGGGTGAGATCAGCCACCTGCCCTACAAGACCTTCGCGCGTCGCCGTTTGGCCACCACGCAGTTCAACCATCGCGTCGTCAACGGTTCCGTGATAACAGCCATTGAACACCAAAACCTTGGTCCGCCCCGTAACCGCGCGGGCCACGCGCAAGGCAAAGCGGTTCGCATCCGTCGCCGTGGTCGCAATCTGCCACGCAAAGTCGCCAAACCGTTCCGTCAACAACGCACCAGCCGTCAACGCGGCATCAGTCGGGAGCATATAGGTCAGCCCGCGTTTCGCCTGTTTGCGGATCGCTTTAGCAACGGGTTTCGGGGAATGGCCGAACATTGAACCCGTATCGCCAAGGCAAAAGTCATCGATCCTATGCCCATCAAGGTCGATGATCTGCGCTCCTTTGGCCTTTTGCACCACCATCGGGAACGGCATCGGCCAGTCCTTCATCCAATGCATCGGGACACCGTCTAAATAGGACGCGGACCCTGATTTAAGAGCCTTTTGGGCCTTTGGACGGCTATTCACATAGCGCTGCGCCTCGCGTTTCGCGATTTCATGCAATCGTTCCAAAGGGACGCCGGCCAATTCTTCGATGACCTGTGACATGGGCTCCGCTCCGCCTGATTTGAGCAAACAGTTTGACACTGGATATACGTTTAAAATGAACCAATAAAGTCCTTCGTTATAAATTTATGATCAAATTTAATTCCTTTTCTGACGCGCCTGATGGGCTCGAGGCGTTTGGCCCGTCCACCGTCGAAACGCGCGGTGAAAATTCGCAGCCGAGGCAAACCCGACGTCCTGCGCGATAGCCTCAATCGACTTTGTTCCAGACGAAAGCTCACGCATCGCCACGTCACGCCGAACGCCGTCCTTGATCAGCTGGAATGTCGTTCCATCGGCATGCAAGCGACGCATCAAGGTGCGCGAGGTGACGTTCATCATTTGCGCCGCCTCAACCAACGACAGATTAAACCCTTCAGACGCCAAAACCATTTCGCGCAAGCGAAGTGACAATGCATGTTCGCGAAACGCCGTGAAAATCCAGTCTCGTGGTGCTCTCACAAGGAATTCCCTCATCTCTGCATCACTTTTCGCAAGGATCGTATCGGGCAGATCTTTACTGAATACGATCGTCGATTTCTGATGAGAAAACGCAACGGGGCATGGGAATAGAACCGGATAATCGGATGCAAAATCAGGGGGTTCAAATCCGAACTGCACCTCGTTCAGACGCACTTCAAATCCAGCGAGCCACGACGCGATGCCATGCGCGAGCTTTAGAACGAGCAGCACGCCGAACCGATTGGCAGGCTGTTCTGCAGTCTCTGTGATCGAAAGAGCAATGTGCCCGTTCGCATTTGATAGCTCCAACCTCGCATCGTCCAGAACGATGTTCCAGTATTGAACGAACCGATAAAGTGCGGCTGACATAGCGGACGCATCCCGCACAGATCCGCAGAGCAGTTTCAACGCACCCGCCCGCACGGGGCGCCCCCAAAGGCCAACCATCTCATCGCCCGTCTCAATCGCGATCCTCTGATAGAGCATCACGATTTGGTCGTGCGTCACCCTGACCACACCGTCGGTTAGGCCAATATCAGTGAGGACACTTTCGAACCTGTCCCGCGGCCATGATCGCTCCAATGCGTCAACCCAGTCTTGGATGAACGCACGGGACACGGTGGGGTATATTGGGTCACTCTTTTTCATTTAACCATCACCCTGCCCTATAATGTCACTTTCAGCAAATTATACGTCAGTTTTTGCGATAGATTGACCACATTCACGTTGTTAATTGTCACTAAATGATCAAGCAGGACCACCCCATGACCATATCAATCGACAGCAGCCGCTATGCAAACCTCGACATCGCGGAACAGGACAACGGCGTTCTGCTCGTAACGCTCAACCGCGCAGCAAAGCGAAATGCTCTCGACAGTGCGACGATTGAAGAGCTGGTCGATTTCTTTGCGGCCGCCCCTCGCGCTGGCGTGCGTGCTGTGGTTTTAGCGGGATCTGGCAATCACTTCTGTGCGGGCCTCGACCTCGTGGAACATCACCGCGAAAACCGTAGCCCCGCCGATTTCATGCATCTCTGCCTGCGCTGGCACGAGGCCTTTAATAAGATGGAATATGGTGGCGTTCCGATCATCGCAGCCCTGAAAGGTGCCGTTGTAGGGGGTGGCCTCGAATTGGCGAGCGCCGCACATATTCGCGTTATGGACAACACGACCTATTTTGCCCTTCCCGAAGGACAGCGCGGATTGTTCACGGGTGGTGGCGCGACCATTCGCGTGACCGACCTCGTGGGCAAAGCGCGGATGATCGACATGATGCTAACAGGCCGCGTGTATCAAGGGACAGAGGCCGTCGATATTGGCCTCGCGCAATACCACACTGACGGGTCGAGTTTGGATATGGCACTGGAGCTCGCGCAAAAGGCCGCTGAAAACCTTCCACTGTCGAACTTTGCGATTTGCTCGGCGGTGAGCCATATGCGGAATATGTCCGCGATGGATGCCGCCTATGCGGAGTCCGTCGTAGCAGGCGTTGTGAACACTCAACCCGATGCTCGTGCGCGGCTCGCGGCGTTTGCGGATAAATCAGCCGCGCGGGTACGGCCGAACAGTTAACCGCCCAAGGCCCGTTGCAATCGCGGTCTAATCCTAAGAAAGCCTTTGTAGAGCGCTTCAAAAAGCGGCGTCATTGGCGGCCAACCCGCGAGGACGCCCAAAGGTCGCAAAACGGGGATCGCACGCCACATGGCGGCAAAGGCAGCAGCACCCGAAAACAACTGATCGCCAACCTGCGCATGAAACCGTTCGAGAATTGCGGTCCGATCCAATGGGCATGACGTGTTCGGATCGCAGGCGTCGACAAAATCGATCGCCCCTCTACGGTCTAGCCGCCGCATCAAAGCGATCTCACGTGCACAAAGTGGGCACTGGCTGTCATACCAAACAGTTACAGACTTCGCTGGCTGGATCACTGGTCTACTCACCTCATTTACGGGGTGAAAGGTAGAACAAGGACTCTAGCAGACAAGACGCTAATAGACCAACTGCTGCAGAGCGCGAATAAAGACATTGGCACCTGTTTTGATTAGCTCGTCAGGGAAATCGTAATCGGGGTTGTGAAGTGCGGGCATGTCGGCCCCTGCGCCGAGCAAGAAAATCGCCGTGTTCGACACGTGTCCAAACCGCCCAAAATCCTCAGACGCACGCATCGGTAAATACCCTCTGACAGGTGTAAGCCCTTCGCTCATAATCGCAGTTTCTAATATCGCTGACGCCTCAGGCGCATTCATACAGTGATGGAAAACATCGTGATATGTGATCTCAACACCCAGCCCGAATTTAGACGCAGCTGCGGTCACCAGTCCCTCTGCCCGCGCTACCAGAGCATCCATGGTCGCGTCTTGTTGCGTACGAAGTGTGACCCAAAGTTCAGCGTGCGCTGGTGCGATGCCAAAGGCCGCTTCGCCGATGCGGACATGTGTCACCGTTGCTAGCGTAAAGCTTGGGTCCTGCGGGCGTCCATGTGTCGCCAAACTGGTCAACGCTGGGATCAATTCAGAAATGGCGAACGCGGGCGACACCCCTGTTTCAGGTTGGGACGCATGGGCGGTGCGCCCCGTTAAAACAACCTTCATACCGCGTGACGCACAAGCCATTGGCCCCACCTCAATCGCCGCATGGTCCTTCGGAATGCCCGGCATGTTGTGAAGCGATAGCGCAACATCGGGAGTGATCGCGGCGAATTTCGGGTCGGCGATAACCTTGGCCGCGCCCGATCCGTCTTCCTCGGCGGGTTGGAACAACAGAACCACTCGCCCTTTTAGCGGTCGATTTTCATCGACCCAACGGGCAACCCCAGCCAAAATGGCCATATGCCCATCGTGCCCGCACAAATGCGCAACGCCATCACGAGACGACCTGTGCGGCGCGGTCGATAGCTCTTGGATCGGCAGTGCATCCAATTCGCAGCGCAATAGGACCGTCGGACCAGCCTCACGGCCATTGTAGCAGCCCGCAACACCGTGCCCGCCAAGACCCACGATAATCTCATCTGGCGTCGTCGCTCGCAGCATCTCAACCACTCGAGCCGCCGTTTCCGCCTCCTGCCCCGACAGTTCGGGGTTCCGATGCAGATACCGTCGCCATGCTGTCAATTCGGTGAAAACGTCGTCGTTGAGCATGTCCATATCTTTCCTTGGGCCGTCCTTGCGCCACACTAACATCAAACCCATGATGCACCACCTAGACCGCTCAACTGATTTCTGGGAATACACACAGCATGACTGATAAACCCATCTTCTGGAATTTTCGCCGTTGCCCCTATGCGATGCGGGCGCGGCTCGCGATTTTGACGGCGGGCGTGACAGTTGAAATCCGCGAAATCCTGCTGCGAGATAAACCTGCGGAGTTTTTGGCCACCTCGCCATCGGGCACTGTACCCTGCCTACGCACGGCTGACACAGTCTATGATGAAAGCCTCGACATTATGATCTGGGCGCTGCAACAGCTTGACCCGAACGGGCTAATGGACATGCCAGAAGATGGTTGGGCGTTGATCAAGGCGAACGACGGACCGTTTAAGGCGGCACTTGATCACACCAAATACATCACGCGCTATCCCGATCTGGACTTGGATACCGAACGGGAGAAGGCGTCAGCGCATCTCCGGAAATTGGATCGTCAGCTTGCAGGTCAACATTTCCTCTACGGGGATACGATGACCATTGCCGACCTCGCCATTCTGCCGTTTCTTCGACAGTTCGCACATATCGACCGCACTTGGTTCGACACCCAAAGCTGGACCAATCTCCGCGCTTACCTTGATGGTTTTTTGGCGAGCGATCTCTTTTTGCGGGTTATGGACAAACGGAAGCCGTGGGCTGTTGGGGATGAACCCGTCTTTTTTGGCTGAGCGCCCAAAGTCTCGCCTCTAGGCGCCCTAGACAAACTAAAACGGCCCGCCAAAAGCGGGCCGTTTCTATTTCAAACTCTACACCGATCAGAAGTGAACGGAGAGTGCGTCCAACGGTGTTTTCGTCGGAACGAATTTGGTCAGGTTGATACCCTTAACGGCTGCTTTGTATTCAGCCAGTGTCGGGGTGCGGCCAAGGATCGCCGAGAGCACAACAACCGGTGTCGATGCCAGCAGCGATTCACCTTTCTTGGTGTCGCTGTCAGCTACCACACGGCCTTGGAACAGGCGGGTCGAGGTGGCGAGAACAGTGTCACCTTTCGCTGCTTTTTCCTGGTTACCCATGCAAAGGTTACAACCCGGACGCTCGAGGTAGAGGATGTTCTCATACTCGGTACGCGCGTTAGCTTTGGGTGCGAGGTCATTGAATTCAAAACCAGAATACTTCTGGAGAATTTCCCAATCGCCCTCTTCCTTCAGTTCGTCGATGATGTTGTAGGTCGGAGCAGCAACAACAAGCGGAGCTTTGAACTCTACCTTGCCGTTTACTTCTTCGATGTTGCGCAGCATCTGAGCGACGATCTTGATGTCGCCCTTGTGGACCATGCACGAACCGACAAAGCCCAGATCGACCTTTTTCTCTGCACCGTAGTACGAGATCGGACGAATGGTGTCGTGGGTGTAGCGCTTGGACACATCAGCGTTGTTCACATCAGGGTCAGCGATCATCGGCTCGTCGATGATGTCGAGATCAACAACAACCTCAGCGAAGTATTTTGCGTTCGCATCAGGTTTCAGCGCCGGTTTCTCGCCCGAACGGATCTCCGCGATACGCTTGTCAGCGATTGCGATCAGGTTCGCGAGCATACCGCTCTCTTGATCCATACCCTTGTCGATCATGATCTGGATGCGGTGTTTCGCGATTTCCAGCGATTCAATCAAGGTCTCGTCATCAGAGATACAGATCGACGCTTTCGCTTTCATCTCTGCAGTCCAGTCGGTGAAGGTGAACGCTTGGTCTGCGAGCAAGGTACCGATGTGCACTTCGATGACACGACCTTGGAATACGTTGTCGCCGCACTGCTTCAGCATCTGCTGTTGCGTCGCGTGAACAACATCACGGAAATCCATGTATTCGACCATCGAACCTTTGAAGGTGACCTTGACCGACTCTGGGATGGGCATCGACGCCTCACCTGTTGCAAGAGCCAGAGCCACAGTGCCAGAGTCCGCACCGAATGCGACGCCTTTGGACATACGCGTGTGGCTGTCGCCGCCGATAATGATCGCACGATCATCAACTGTGATGTCGTTGAGAACCTTGTGAATAACGTCAGTCATCGGGTGGTAGACACCCTTCGGGTCACGACCGGTTACGAGACCGAATTTGTTCATGAAGCTCATCAGGCGCGGAATGTTGTCCTGCGCCTTCTTGTCCCAAACCGATGCAGTGTGGCAGCCCGACTGATACGCGCCGTCAACGTTCGGCGAGATCACGGTTGCAGCCATCGCTTCGAGTTCCTGAGCCGTCATCGGGCCAGTGGTGTCTTGCGAACCAACAATGTTGACCTTTACGCGAACGTCAGAACCAGCGTGCAAAACCTTGCCCGGAGTAACGCCAACAGCGTTCGCGTTAAAGATTTTCTCAACAGCGGTGAGGCCTTGACCTTCGTGGCTGATTTCTTTGGACGGAGCGAAGACAACAGGTGCTTCAACGCCTAGGATGTCAGCAGCAACAGTTTGGAGTTTCTTACCGAAAACGATGGCGTAAGAGCCGCCAGCTTTCATGAACTCGACTTTTTGCGGTGTGAAGGAGGAGGACAGATCAACCAACTCTTCGCCGTTTTCGTCGTAGAGTTTCTTTTTCTTGGTGTTGATCTTGAGGACCTTACCAGTTTCGACCGAATACTTCTGCTCGAGCAGCGGATTGCCGTCGTTACCGAGGATCGGTTTACCGTCTTCGTCCAGCTTTTTAACCCAGTTTTTAAGGTCGAGACCGATACCGCCGGTCACACCGACAGTGGTCAAGAAGATCGGCGAGATGCCGTTGGTGCCAGCGACAACAGGTGCGATGTTTACGAACGGCACGTAAGGCGATGCCTGCTTACCAGTCCACAGCGCGACGTTGTTCACGCCAGACATACGCGACGAACCTACGCCCATCGTGCCCTTTTCAGCGATCATCATGACGCGCTTGCCAGGGTGCTGGAGTTTCAGCTCTTCGATGTGTTTCTGTGCCGCTTCATCGCACATGCATTTGCCGTGCAGTTCGCGGTCAGCGCGCGAGTGTGCTTGGTTACCCGGCGACAGAAGGTCGGTCGAAATGTCGCCCTCAGCAGCAACAAAGGTCACGACTTCGATTTCTTCTTCGATCTCAGGCAGACGGGTGAAGAATTCAGCGTTTGCGTAGCTTTTCAAAATGTCGGTCGCAACAGCGTTGCCAGCCGCATGAGCCGCTTTCAGACGGTCAGTGTCAGCCTCGTAGAGGAACACTTGGGTTTTCAGAACTTCCGCTGCGGATTCAGCAATTGCCTGATCATCGCCGAGCGCGAGGTCGAGCAGAACCTTAACCGAAGGTCCGCCCTTCATGTGCGACAGCAGTTCGAACGCGAATGCGGTGTCGATTTCAGCAACGGCTGCTTGACCAAGGATGATCTCTTTGAGGAACTCAGCCTTCACGCCAGCGGCGCTCGTGGTGCCGGGGAGCGTGTTGTAGATGAAGTATTTCAAGGAATCGGCGCGGTGCGCGTTGTTGACGTCCTTGATCTGCTCGATGATTTCGGCAGTCAGAGCGCCATCATCGATCGGCTTGGGGCTAAGCCCCTGCGCTTTGCGGGCTTCGATCTCTTCGAGGTAGCTGGCATAGAGGCTCATTGGTATCTCCGGTGGAAGACTATCTATTTCATGTCTGCGCGACGGCGAAAAACCGATCCCGCGCTGTATTGTGCACAATTGTATACAAATCAAATCGCAGATGCAAGATAGGCGACTGCGACGAATGCACCAATTTGTCGGCAACCTGCCATAGAGGGTGCCCTAAGGGCAACTGTGGCATCTCGTACCGCAGGTCAGTTCAGCGCTGATTTCAGTGTCGTCGGTGTGACGTAAACGATCTGATCCCCAACGCTGACCATCACATCACCGTCTTGGATATTCACCTGCAGCTTCATCGAACGATCCGCGAGGCCCGCAAGTTCGCTCGTCGACTGTTCAGACAGCGCCATGACCTGAAGGTTATCAAACCGACTGGTGCTATTTTGGATCTTATCCCACCAGACATCCGCAGTTCTACCACCGTAGGTGTAGATCACGACCTTTTGTGCCTTAGCGCAGGATTGACGCACTACCTTATCGCTCGGCAAACCGAGGGCGATCCACAGCTCAAGTTCATCACTCAGGCTCTTTTGCCAGATATCGGGTTCATCGTCGGTCGAAATCCCCTTGGTCATCTCTAGCTGCTCATGCGCATTCAGAGCAAAAGCTAAGAGACGCACCATCATCCGCTCATCCGTTTCCGAGGGGTGTTTGGCAATGGTAAGCTTATGCGTCTCGTAATAGTGACGATCCATGTCAGAGACAGAGAGTTCGACTTTATAAATGGTAGCTTTCTGCGCCATGGCCGCCCCCGAAATTGAATCCTAGGGCTGCGTAAAGCCTCTGGCGCCAATGTGAAAGCGGATAACGATCAATAGGTGTTCAGGTAGTCGGCAGAGACATACCCCGAAACACCGATCCCAGACGCAAGGGACACGTGGCACCAACGCTGACCAACTTCGGTCACGCACTCATGCTGATTGAGAACTGTCCCGTCTGGCAGACCCATAATGATCTCATAGCCCAACCCCGGCCCTGCCCGCAGTTTGAGCATATCGTTGGCACCAACGCCGTTCACCACAGCGCGGTTCCCCACGACCGAGGAACAGCCCGCTAGGACTCCAAGCCCGACGACGATTTTTGCAATAGTGCTGCGCATCATATCCTCACATCTTTTTCGGTAATGATGCACGAAAGGAACCAAAGGTCCAACCTACGAACGGCACATATCAAAGTATTTCCGCGGTCTCAAAGTAAAAGGCCCCCTGATCGCTAAATCAGAGGGCCCAACGATTTAGTTCTTCAGGTCAGTCCAGATACGGTCGTAGATTTCCTGAACCTGCTGATCGCAAACCTCAATGAACACACCTGGGCCAGCATCTGCGGGCGGGTTGGATTCAGGTTGGCTGGCGAGCGTGGGATCAAGGTATGGCGCGACGCCATCCACACCCGCGACGTAGCGTGCGTAGTTCGACACGGCCGCGATGTTTTCAGGCTCTAGCAGGAAGTCCATAAACTTGATCGCGTTGGCGCGGTTCGGCGCGTCTTTCAGCAGAACCACGTTGTCCATCCAGACGACGTAACCTTCACGCGGGAACGCGTATTCAATCGGTGCACCCTCTTCGCGGGCTTTGGCGCCGAAACCGTCGTAGATCTGTCCAACAGCCGCATCACCAGACACGAGCACTTCTTTCGCAGTGTCAGAGTTGAACGAGGCCCAATGCCCCTTGGCCGATTGCAGCATGTCGTTGAGCGCCTTGAGCTGATCACGATCGCTCGAACATTGCGGAATACCGAGGTGAAGGGCCGCCATCGCCATCACTTCGCCCTGACTGTCGAGCATGTTGATTTTTCCCGACAACTCAGCGGGCGGATCAAAGAGGATCGACGTGGTGTTGATGTCACCCGCATATACATCGCGGTTCACCGCAAAAGAGGTCGACCCCCACTGATACGGGATCGAATGCATACGACCGGGATCAAAGCTCGGGTCCGACCACTGAGGCAGGATATTCCCTTTATTCGCCAATTCCCCATCGGCAATAGTATCGAGCAACCCCTCGCCGGCCATGATCTGCACCATGTAGTCACCCGGCACAGCAACGTCATAGGTGCCCATCGCACCAGCCTTGAGCGCCGCAAGGAGCGCCTCGTTGCTGTCGTAAGTGTCCATGATGATCTCGACGTCATTCTCAGCGGCGAATTTGTCGAGCAGCTCTTGTGGGATGTATTCAAACCAGTGGTAAATCACCAGCTGCCCCTCAGCCAGCGCAACCCCTGCAGTGACAGTCAGCGCTGCAGCCGCCACTGTCGATTTGATGATGGACTTCATAACAACCTCCATGTTGTTCATTTATTGTTGTCCCTTCGGCTGATGAGCCAAGAGAGCGTGACCATCACCACCGACACCCCAAGGAGCATTGTGGAAATAGCCATGATGTTGGGCTTTATGCCCTGTTTCACCGATCCGAAGATCGCTGTTGGCAGGGTTTCAACCCCTGCGCCTTTTACGAAATTGGTGATGATGAAATCGTCGAGCGATACGATAAACGCGAGCAACCAGCCCGAAATAATCCCCGGCATCATCAACGGGAGCAGCACACGGGTGAAGGCCTTGGCGCGGGTCGCATAAAGGTCCATCGCGGCTTGTTCGTAGGTCGCCTCGATCCCTTGCATTCGTGCCGAGATCGGCAAGTAGGCGAACGGAATGCAAAACGCGATGTGGGCCAAGAGGATGGTGATCAAACCACGGTCGACGCCGATTGCGTTGAAAAAAATCAGCGTTGCGACCGCCGTCACGATCTCTGGCACCATCAGCGGCAATGAGATCAGACCAAACGACGCGGTCCGTAGCTTGAACCGTCCGCCCCGAAGGATCGCAGTCGCCGCAAACGTTGCCATCACCGTCGATGTACTCGCCGCGATCAGCGCGATGACGAAACTGTTTCGCGCTGCAATTTTGAATTTCTCGCTCTCCGCACCGGTAAAGACCTCTGCGTACCAGCGTAGCGAAACGCCCTCCCAGTTGGTGATCGAGACGGAGTCGTTGAAGCTGTAGACCGTGACGACCAACAACGGCGCGTAAAGGATAAACAGGCAGAAAATCGTGATCGCCTTGAAGCTGGGATACTGGCGTAGATCATAGCTCTTCATTGCCATGTCATTTCTCCCCTTTCGCCTGCTGCCGCGCAGAGATCAGAAGAATGACCATCACCAAGGTCAAAAGGATCATCGACGCCGCAGCCCCGAACGGCCAGTTGCCCGCGTTCCCTTTGAACTGCTCTTCGATCAGGGACCCGATCATAAAATTCTTCGCACCGCCCAAGAGATCAGGCGCAAGGAACGACCCGAGCGACGGGACGAAGACGAGGATGCAGCCCGCAACGATGCCGGGTTTGACCGTGGGCAATAGGATACGACGCAACACGGTCCACCGTGTAGCGTAAAGGTCTGCCGCCGCCTCGGACAAGGCAAAGTTATAGCGTTCGACAGCGGCATAGATCGGCAGCACCATGAACGGCAGGTAGGAATAGAACAGCCCCAGTTGCACAGCAAAGTTTGTGTTCACGATCGCCAATGGTTCCGACAACAGACCTGACCCCACCAGCAAATCATTCAGTGGCCCCTGATCCCGCAGCAGGAACTTCATCGAAACTGTGCGGATCAAGAGGTTCACCCAATAGGGAATGGTGACCAAAAACACCCAGATCGCCCGCTCTTTCTCGGGCCGGGTGGCGATGAAATAGGCCGTGGGAAACCCGATGATGAGGCTCATCAGCGTTGCCACTCCTGCTTGCCAAATCGACCGCCAAAAGATCGAAATGTAGGTCCACTGGAGGACGGGTGGATCGTCCCCAAACAGCCCACGATCAAAGAAGAACTGGTCGTAGGCCGAGAGCGTGAATTCCCAGATCACACCGCCGCGGAATTCCTTGGTCAGGAAGGAATAGACCATCATCATCGACACAGGCGCGAGAACGAGGATGGTCAGCGTCACCCATGACGGCAAAAGCAGCCAATACCGCGCGGGTGCAAATGTTTCGCTCTGCGACGAACCGCCTGAACTTGCCCCACCCGCCATTAGTCGGTCAGGAGGCGGCCAGCCCCCTGCTCCATATTAACGACGACCTCTGCGCCAATGTCGAACACACGCGAATTTCCGCGCGAAGAGTTCGAAGCGCGAATGGTAAAGTCTGGTCCCTCGTTCAGCGCGACGATGGTGGTGATATCCGTCCCGATAAAAATATTCTCGCGCACGGTGCCCTTGAACCCTTCGGCAGCCATCGGTTCCTCAGAGAGGAACAGGCGTTCGGGTCGCATAGACATATGGACCTTATCGCCCGCTTTGACGCCTTCGACCGCGTCACAAATCAAGGCATGACCACCGCCCAAATGACATTTGGCCTGACCCTCCGCGACCGCATCAACAGTGACCTCAATCAGGTTCGTGTCCCCGATGAAATCCGCGACAAAACGGTTTTTGGGCCGCTCATAAATCTCTCGCGCATCGCCAAGTTGTTGCAGTTCACCTGCAGACATGACCGCGATACGATCCGACATGGTTAGGGCTTCTTCTTGGTCGTGGGTGACAAAGATGAATGTGATCCCCGTTTCGCGCTGGAGGTGCTTTAGCTCCAACTGCATCGCTTTACGCAGTTTGAGATCGAGCGCCGACAATGGCTCGTCCAGTAGCAACACCTTGGGCTGAGGCGCCAAGGCCCGCGCAAGGGCCACACGTTGTTGCTGCCCGCCAGACAATTGCGACGGCTTGCGCGACGAAAACTGGCTCAGCTGAACCATCTCAAGCACCTCACCCGCCCGTTTTCGTGCTTCGGATTTGGATCGCCCGAGCATCTCAAGCCCAAAGCCCACATTGTCCAAGACCGTCATATGCGGAAACAGAGCGTAGTTCTGGAACACCGTATTCACGGGTCGTTTGTGCGGCGGCAACGCGGCAATCGGTTCACCGAACAGCGCAATGGACCCTTCGGTCACATCCTCAAAGCCAGCGATCATGCGCAAAAGCGTGGTTTTACCGCAGCCCGACGGACCCAGCAGCGTGAAAAATTCATTATCATGGATAGAAAGCGAAACACGCTTTAGCGCAGTAAAATCACCATACACTTTCACGGCGTCGCGAACATCGACGGCAATTGGTCGATCAGAATGCAATTGCACGGCCCCCGATTTGGTCCTGCTCAATACAGTTAGACTATGGAGGGAATCCCAGTTTCCCTAATAACGGTGTGCCATAGCAGTCATTAGGTTTAGACTAAGATACATAGTTTCTGTGGATTTGATCAAAACCAAAGCGGCCACTGATTGGCATAGACAGTTAATTGGGCTCGTCGCTCATAATTTGCGCAGGTCAAAAACCTAAACGAGGTCCTCGAGCAATCGCAGCAACATAGCGTCACAGGCCTCTAGCTCGGATGTCAGGATATACTCATCCGCTTTATGCCCTTGCCCTTCCATAGATCCTGGGCCGCACACAACGGTCGGAATACCGATGGCATCGAAGAACCCAGCCTCTGTTCCGTAGGCCACCTTTGTGACGCCGTTTTTACCGCTGATCCGCTGCATGAATTTCACGCAGTCCGCATCGGGCTTCAAATCTAGACCCGGATAAGAGGTCAAACCATCAATTTCAATGACCGCGCAATTATGATCCTGCTCGACCTGAGCACCCAGCGCCGCCAAGTCGGCCTCAAAATCATCAATACGATCTGCCGCCAAATGCCTGATTTCGAATACGAGTTCAGCCACATCTGGCACGATATTCAACGTTGTTCCGCCCGTCAGCTTACCCACATGGACGGTCGAATAGGGAACGGTATAGTCATCATCGACGACGCCAGCCCCCGCGAATTTCGCCTGCAAGGATCGAAGCCCCGAGATCAGGTCAGTCGCCACATAAATCGCATTCACGAACTTCGGCGCGAGTGCGGAATGGCCCGCCTCACCGCGACAAACGGCGCGGTAGCTCTTTTTCCCTTTGTGCCCAATCGACACATCGAGCGAGGTCGGCTCGCCCACGATACAAACGCGCGGCGTCCCGATCAAAGGACGCAACGCTTCGATCATTCGCCCCATCCCAACGCAACCGATTTCCTCGTCATAGGAAATCACCAGCTTGATCGGGGCCTTTAGATCGGCCCCAGCAGCCACTTCGGCAAATGCCAAAACAGAAGCGAGGAACCCCTTCATATCAGTGGTCCCGCGCCCGTAGAGCCGCCCGTCCTCTTCGGTCAGTTCAAACGGAGGCCGCGTCCAGTTTTGCCCTTCAACAGGCACCACATCTGTGTGCGCAGACAAAACCACACCGTCTCCTTCGGGGCCGATCTCGGCATAGAGCCCCGCCTTCGGTTCATAAGTATCCGTGATCCGTGTCACACGAAACCCGAGAGCGGTGAGGTGCGCTTCGATCCAGTCAATGATCGCCAAATTGGACTTTGCGCTGACCGTGTCGAACGCAACCAAATCGCGCAGGATTTCAATGGTGCGGCTCACAAATCACCCAATGCAGTTACTTCACGACGGAACGGCAGCGCATCGCCAATATCCTCGCCATCCAGCTCGCGTGCATAGCGGTGCCCCGCATAGGTCGACCACGCGATCGGCCCCGGCGCCTCGGCGTCCCCGATAATCTTGACCGTCTTGATCCCAGCGTCCGCCCACTCCGATTTACGCGCCATGAGGTCATGGAACAGTTGATCGTACGAGGTCCGCGAGGCGACGATCACGACCGCTTCGGCTTCGATTTCCGTGATTTGATCGGTGTAGGTGCAGTTCGTCTGAACGGTGTCCGACGTGATCCCGACGACCCCACGATTCAGAATAACTTGAACACCCATATTGGCGAGACGGCGATGGATGGTGTGTTGTTCCAGCGTGTTCACCGTCCAATCGGACAAATAGGCCGATGGGGTCACAATGGTGACATCGCAGCCTTTGGACTGCAAAAGCTCTGCAATGACGCCGCCCATATAGTAGTGATCATCATCGTAGATCACGACCTTACCGCTAGGGAGTGTGCCCGCCATAATGTCGTCAGGCGTAAAAATCGGCATCGCGGCGTCCATCGCGAACGAAACGACATGCTGGCGACTGACCCCATCGCGGCGCCATGTGCTCCCCGTGGCGATGCAAACGTTTTCAAACCCGAACTCTAGGATGCTCTCGGCATCGAGTGCGCTGTCAAAATAGGTTTCGACGTTGGGCTTTTGGCTGATCTGATATTCCCGATAGTCAGCCACGCGTCCCCATGCGGACAATCCCGGCAGCAGACGTTCCTTGGCCACGCGCCCGCCCAAAACCGTGCCAGCCTCAGCAAGCGCCACATCATAACCGCGTTCCGCCAAAGCGCGCGTCGCCTCTAACCCCGCAGGTCCCGCTCCGACGACGAGAACGGATTTACTGTCACCTTTCGCGTTCATCCGCTCTGGGTGCCAGCCTTTGCGCCATTCCTCCATAAACGTGGGGTTCTGCGTGCAGCGGCTGATCGACATGGTCATGTCGCCCGTAATGCAGATATTGCAGCCAATACATTCGCGAATGTCTTCGATCCGCCCTTCCATAATCTTGTTCGGCAGGAACGGGTCAGCGATTGACGGACGCGCGCAACCAATCGCATCAAGCGTGCCCGATTTGATCATCCGCGCCATCACATCGGGCGATGTAAACCGCCCGACCCCTACAACAGGTTTGGACGACAACTCTCTGATACCTTTGACCAAAACTTCTTGCGCGGCTTCTTCTTTGAACCGCGATGGACCAGAGCAATCCTCCCATGTGCCATGCGCCAAATCCCAAAGGTCCGGCAGGTCTTTGTTCATCTCAACAAAGTCACGCACCTCGGCGTTTGAAAATCCAAGGTCACCAATCGTTTCATCCAGCGAGACGCGCAGCGTGATCCCCATCGTATCACCCACCGCATCCCGCATGTCAGCGATGACCTCCCGCGCAAAACGGGAACGATTTTCGAGGCTACCGCCGTATTCGTCGTCTCGCATATTGGTCGCGCGGCTGAGGAAGTGTTGGAAAATCCCGAACCCATGCGCTCCATAAAGACAGATCAGATCGAAACCCGCGATCTTGGCCCGTTTAGCGGCATTCACAAACCAACGGCGAAGATCCTTGATCTCGTCCTGATACAGTGCGCGGGCCTGCACAGGATCGTTCGTGAACGTGCGGATCGGACCAGCGGAAACGGCCAGAGGGACCTCCTTGGTATAGAGGTTCGGCCCGTTGATCCCAGAATAGGCCAGCTGAATACCAGCGAGCGCACCGTGCTCTTTCATCTTGTCGGCCATGCGGGTCAACATTGGGATGTCTTTATCCTCCCACAGGCGTAATTCGATGAAGGGCGTGATTTCCGAGGTATGATGCATCTCGGTCTGTTCGGTGAAAATCACACCCCAGCCGCCCTCGGATTTAATCCCCCGCATTGCCGCCGCCGCAGAAGGGTCGCGATATCCCCCGCCGTTACAGTGCGGCACCTGGTAGAACCTGTTTTTGGCCGTAACAGGTCCGATTTTCAGAGGTTCAAAGAGAATATCGTAACGGGGATCGCGCAATTTCAGCTCCATTTCGGACTATGGACGGATCGTAGCAAACAGCCCGCACCGACCAAGTCCGCGCTGCGAAATCATTGGTTAGGCAGCCGCTAAGACTTCACACCAGAGGCAAGCCACCGATTTGCGACAACCGACCATCGCGCACCATCCCAATGGCGTAATCAATGAATGCACGCACCGCGTTGGAACGGTGAACGTCCTGCGCGGTCAAAAGCCCCATCCGCATCGGACGCACAGGCCCCGTGATCGGCACGCATTTCACGTAGTTTCCATCTGGTGACGTATGACTAAGCGGGCGAAC
Source organism: Aestuarium sp. (assembly GCF_023253315.1). NCBI lineage: Bacteria > Pseudomonadati > Pseudomonadota > Alphaproteobacteria > Rhodobacterales > Paracoccaceae > Aestuarium > Aestuarium sp. The sequence goes on along the minus strand of NZ_JALRGW010000019.1, from coordinate 15,735 downwards.
GTTTGCGATAGAATACCCAAAGCCGTTCCCAACCATGGATCGCATCACTGCCATGTCGCGCGTGCGTTCAGCGATCACGGGCTTTTCGCCGATCTCATCAAAGAACGACAGGAAGTAGTCGGAACTCAGTGGCAGATCGAGCAGTACCATGGGGTGCTTGAGCAATTCTTCGATAGTGACGCTGTCTTGCCCGACCAAGGGATGGTTTTCCCCCATCAGAGCGATGGGTGGCAGTTTGAGAAGCGGCGTGAACTGGAGGTCAGCAGGCAGGCCGAGATCATAGGTCAAAGCCACATCAATCTCAGATCGACGTAGCGCACTGAACAGTTCGACTTGGTTCATCTCGTGCTGACGCATTTTTACGTCGTCGTAGGTCGTTTCAAACCCGCGACGAAGGGATGGGAGAACCAACTGCGCAAAGGTCACCAGACATCCAACCGTCAACGGACCACGGACGGACCCTGCGATGTCGCCAGCGATGTCCATCAATGCGCCCGCCTCACGCAGGACGATACGGGCTTGATCCATCATCTGGCGTCCCGCTTGGGTCAGAGAGAGGCCCTGTGCGTGCTGTCGCACAAACAACGGTAAACCAAATTCGGCCTCAAGCTGTGTGATCGCAGCGGAAATCGACGGCGATGAAACGTTGATACGTTCAGAGGCCCGCGCGATGCTTCCTGCTTCTCCGACAGCAACGAAATACTCGATCTGCCGAAGGGTATACCTCAACATTTTAATTCCTTGCCTGACCCAGACGCACAAGCATTGACCGTGATCCCTTTGGTTTTCAAGGAAGAACACCGCCCCGCCTTCGCAATCTGTCCAACTGCCCGTTATTTAGGCCGCTTATTCGTCGCCCGGCACGCCGTACGACGGCGCCTCGCGTGGGTCGAGGGCGCGTTGGATATAGGCGTCGAGTTGCGGCTTGTAGATGTCCCACGCCGTCGCGATAGCCTCGATCGGGCAATCTTCAGTCCAGTCACACCTGAGGTCCGCCACGGGCCACGACACCATATCCACGATTTTCATGCCTGCGGAATGAACGGGACCTGCTTCGCCACCCGCCGCAAGGCCAGCCCGCATCGCAGCGATCAGCCGATCCCCCAGATGCCCCTCTGCCGCGAAAAACCCATCGACAATTGCCTGAGGAACACCGCTATCGGCGAGGAGATTTCCGCCAGAAGCAACGTTTTCCGCCTGCGCTTCGGACCAAATGCCCAGCGCATTGGGGCCAGAATGAATCGCGGTGCGTCCCATCGCATCGACCATGAGAACTTGGCGGTATTCGATGAAGGCACCGTTCTGGCGAATAAGCTCGAGCGCGTCTGGCGCGGACAGCCCCTGTCCCATCAGTTCTAGCCCCAGAGGCCCCAATGTCGGGTCGGTCACGTTCTGCGACGCGACAGCCCCTACGCCCGCCTGTGCATAGGAACAGCGAGCCGCGACGGCGGGCGAAGAGGATGAAATGGCGACGCCGAACATTCCCGTCTCAGCGCAGCGAGCAACAAGTGAGAACGTCATGCCTCGTCATCCGGAATAACGGCGGTTGCATCAATTTCAACCAGCCAATCAGGCCGCGCTAAGGCCGTCACAACAAGCCCCGTCGAGACAGGAAACACGCCACGAATATATTCGCCCATGGTACGATAGACGGCCTCGCGGTGGCGCACGTCGGTGATATAGACGACCACCTTCACGAGATGCTCCATCGTGCCACCCGCTTCTTCGATCAGCTGTTTGATGTTTTGCATGACCTTATGGGTTTGCTCCGCTGGATCGTGGCTTTCGATGTTCTTCGCATCATCAAGGTTCTGCGGACATTGGCCGCGCATCCAAACGGTCCGACCACCACGCGTTACCACGGCTTGGCACAGGTCATTGTCGAGGTTCTGCTCGGGATAGGTTTCTTTGGTGTTAAATTTGCGAATACGCGTATGGGCCATTTCAGTCTCCGCTCGATGCCCGACCCGTTTCGATACGGGACATAAGATAAGTAGCAAAATCGTAATTTGGTCGCTCGAGGTGGCTTAGGTGCCCCGGACGGGCGAGGTCTGAACACAGACCACGATAGACCTTTTCTGTGCAACCGCGATCCTCGATATTCACGTCGTCCAACAATGCCTTCAGAGCGGCAAAGTGGTCTTGAACAGATGGATCATCCTTAAAGTCATCCGACATGCCCCCGCCAAAGCGGATATGCACTTGCCCCGGCCCTTTGGGGTGCAGGGAGAGATACCAGAAATACCCGGGCGTCAGGGTGATCAGCAGACTGGGGTAAATCGCCAAGAGATAGGTCGTCCGACGCTCCTCACCTTTGAGACGGTCATTTGACGGATGCGCCATTGCGATGGTCAGGGATTCATCCTTGAGGATCGTATGGTAGTTGAACGCGGGCAATCCCGGTGGGCAGATCATATCCTCTAGCTTAGACAGTCCCCCAATCGTTCCTGCATGACAGACAGGCAGGTGGTAGCTTTCCATGAAGTTCTCAGCGAGGACTTTCCAGTTGGTGTCCCAAACGTGCTCTTCGTAGAAGGCCTCTGTGTAGGCTTCCATGTTATAGCCAGCGATCATCGCGTCGAGATCGGATAGAGCCTCTGCCACTGGGGCCACATCAGGATCGAGGTTCACGAAGACCCACCCGTTCCATTCCTCACAGCGAATATTCGGCAAGGCATATGCGTCTTTGCAGAACCCTTCGTTCAGGGTCATCGCAGGCGCGCCGCGCAGTTTGCCGTCCAGATTGTAGGTCCACGCATGATAGGGGCAGACGATCAGCTTTGCATTTCCCCGACCCTCAAGGAGCGTCGACATACGGTGAAGACACACATTCGACAGTGCCTTCAGGTCGCCATCACGGTCCCGAATGACAACGATCTGCTGTCCCGCCAATTCACAGGTCGCATAGTCACCTGCATTGCCCAGCGCCGATGAACGGCCCAAGCAGTACCAGTCCTTGCGAAAGATGTGCGTCAACTCCTCGGCTAGGAAGGCGTCAGAGGTGTAGACAGACGTGGGCATAGCGCGTGCGTTTTCAAACGGCACGGATACAGACTGCCGAAGTTCCTCAACTGGATCTAATGGACTGTCTTTTGCCACGGCTGGCACCTCATTCGTCGCTACCAGACAAACATGCGCCTCTGCACCTGCAAGTAAAAGAAATGGACTACCTTACCAGCGCTTAGCCTCGCTCTAAGCGGCGTTAGTCCGATCAAAAGCAAAGCTTCATCAAAACATGTTTTTAGTTCGCCAAATCCTACACCTAGGGTCGGGGCAACGAATGGGAGAACACAGATGGAAGTAATCAATACGGTTGTGGTTGGCGGCGGACAGGCTGGCATCGCGGCAAGCGAACACCTGACGAACAACGGTATTGAACATGTCGTCCTCGAAAGACACCGCATTGCAGAGCGGTGGCGGTCGGAACGCTGGGACTCTCTCGTGATGAATGGCCCCGCATGGCATGACCGTTTTCCGAACCTCGAATTCAACTGCCACCCTGACGCCTTCCCCGGTAAAGAAGACGTTGCCGATTACATGGTGGCCTATGCGAAGAAAATAGGCGCCCCGATCCGCACGGGCGTCGAAGTGAAACGAGTGAGCAAAGTCAAAGGCGGCTCGAGCTTTATCGTTGAAACCTCTGAGGGCCAGATTGAGGCCCGCCACATTGTTGCAGCGACGGGTCCGTTCCAGAAACCGATCATTCCGCCCGTGGTCCCCACGGATGCGCCGATCTTTCAGATGCATTCCAACAGCTACCACAATCCCGAACAGTTGCCCGAGGGGGCCGTTCTGGTTGTTGGCGCTGGGTCGTCGGGCACTCAAATCGCTGAGGAACTGCGTAAAGCTGGCCGTAAGGTCTATCTGTCCGTCGGTGCGCACGACCGCCCTCCGCGTCGGTATCGGAACCGCGATTTCGTTTGGTGGCTCGGCGTTCTGAACAAATGGAACGCTGACACCCCGAACCCTGGCACTGAACACGTCACCATCGCGGTCAGTGGGGCCGATGGCGGCAAGACCGTGGATTTCCGTAGGCTCGCCCATGAGGGCCTAACCCTCGTTGGCATGACCAAAGGGTATTCAGACGGCACCGTGCGGTTTGAAAATGACCTCATCCACAATGTGAACCGTGGCGATGCGAACTACCTGTCGGTTCTGGAAGAAGCAGACGCCTTTGTCGCGGCGAACGGCTTGGACCTTCCCGAAGAGCCAGAGGCAAAGATCATCCCACCTGATCCAGAGTGCATGGTGAACCCGATCCTTGACCTGAACCTCGCTGAACACGGGATCACGACAATTCTTTGGGCCACGGGGTATGCGCTGGATTATTCGTGGCTTGAGGCTGACACCTTTGATGAACGTGGCCGCCCGATCCATCAGCGCGGTGTGAGCAAAGAAAGAGGGGTTTATTTCCTCGGGCTTCCATGGCTCACTCGGCGAGGGTCTGCCTTTATCTGGGGCGCGTGGCATGATGCAAAGTTTGTCGCCGACCAAATCCAGATCCAGCACAACTATTCGGGCTATCATGGTGAGGCCGAAGTCATATCGTAGAGGGACATGATCGGTGAAAATCGGCGTTTATCAGGGACATGCAGTTGGCAAAGACATTGGAGATGCCTTTGCCGTGATTGAGGACACCCTCAAAGCGGCGTCAGCGGTTGGAACAGATATCGTCGTTTTCCCAGAGCTATTCATCCCCGGCTACAATCAACCCGACCTTCACCGCACCCTCGCGCAGCACTCTGGCGGTGAATGGGAACAGCGGTTTGCATCTCTTGCCGCGACGCACTCTTGTGGCCTCGTCATCGGTTGGGCAGAGAAGGACGGAGAGCGGATTTTCAACACCGCGTCAGCCTATGACGCGAGCGGCGCAAAGATCGGGCATTACCGTAAAATCCAGCTGTTCGGTCCCGTTGAAAAGTCGGTGTTTGAATTCGGCGACACCTACTGCACCTTTGACCTTGCAGGCACAAAAGTTGGCCTGCTGATTTGCTATGACATCGAATTTGCGCAGCATACTTGGGCGCTCCGCGAACTTGGTGTGGACCTATTGCTAATCCCCACCGCGAACCCGATCACCTTTGATAACGTTCCTGACCTGCTGGTACCTGCACGGGCTGCTGAGAATGGGATGGTGATTGCCTACGCAAACTACTGCGGGTCCGAAGGAAACGTCACCTACGGCGGCAAATCCGTGATCGTCGATGGCAATGGGGCTGTCATTGCCCAAGCAGGCCGTAGTCCTGCACTTCTCATCGCCGATCTCACGGAGGTCGCGCAACCCCTCTCAACCCAACATCAGGACTACCGCGACATCAGTCGAGCGTAGGAGGCACGCGATATCGCCCCGTCCGTTCGAACGCGGCAGCCAACTGTAATAGTTTCACATCATCCCAGCCACGCCCCGCGAATGTCAGGCCAGCGGGCATACCGATATCTGTAAGCATCCCCATCGGCACTGTCACCGTCGGTATACCCAAGTGACGGATCGCGAGGTTCCCATTGGCGACCCAGACCCCATTGCGCCATGCCCGATCAGCAGAGGCTGGGTTTATGTCGGCATCCGCAGGGCCAATATCGGCGACCGCGGGGAAAATGACCGCATCTAGGTTTTGACGATCCATCCAGTCCTCTAGGTCGATCTTCCGTGTCGCCTCAAGCCCCCTGAACCCGTCTTCAAGCTCGGGTATATCAAAGAAACTCTCGATGGGATGTGCCCGCGCGTGTTCGGGATACGTGGCTATATCATCGTCAAACCCGACATAGCGATCAGGGAGCGCACCTTTTGGTTGGGGGAAAATCTGGGCGCCGTCGACTTGGGTCAAACGGTTTAACTTTGGGTCATTGTTCGATCGCAAAAAATCATCCCACGCCCAAACCGAGAGGTCCATGATTTCGCGTTTCAGATACTCTGGCGTGACCAAGTTCCGCGTTTTGATCGATGGCGCCCCTACTCTGTCGCTCTCGTAGTTTGTGACAACAGGAAAGTCCGTCACAACAACGGTTCCGCCTTCGGCTTCAATCGCACTGCGCGCCGCGTTGAACAGGTCGATCATTGACGCCCGCGTTTGGATCTTTTGCCCTGTTGGGCCACCTATCCCCCCCTCGGGGTTCGATCCCGCCTCTGCGTCCTCGTTGATATACATCGCGGGTACGGCAAAGCGTTTCCCCTGAAGCAATGCGCCCTTTGTCAGGTCAGCATAAGAGACTGGCCGATGGTCCGACGCCTTGGGAATGTGAACCCACGGCTGGGATCGCCACAGGTCGCCCCGTCTGTTCGGATCATCCGCCACAATGACATCCAACACATCGAGCATATCCACCATGCTCCGCGTATGCGGCACCACGACATCCATCGTCGGGACGAGAGGCCAGTTTCCCCGAACACTGATCACGCCACGGCTAGGGGTATAGGCGCATAAGCCGTTGTTCGCTGCAGGTGCGCGTCCGCTGCTCCACGTTTCTTCACCCAGACCAAAGGTCGCAAAGCTGGATGTCGTCGCCGTGCCCGATCCATTCGACGATCCAGAGGCAAAGGCGGCAGTCAGATAATCGCGGTTATACGGGCTTTCCGCCCGGCCATAGAGTCCACGCTGCATACCGCCATTCGCCATCGGTGGCATATTGGTCAACCCGATCAAGATCGCCCCCGCCGCACGTAATCGTTCAATTGCAAAGGCATCGTCTGACGCGACCAAATCTGCAAAAGCAGGCGATCCACTGGCGACTGTGAGGCCCTTGGCCCGATAGCTGTTCTTTGCCGTATAGGGGATACCATCGAGACGCCCCAAGGTCTGCCCCTTTGCCCGCCTCGCGTCTGACGCTTTCGCCTCTTCCATCGCCGCAGGATTCAGAACAGGCACTGCATTCAAACAGGGCCCAGACCGATCATAGCGTTGAATACGGTCCAAGCACTCTAACACCAGTGAAACAGCCGTCACCTCGCCCGTATCCAGCATTTTGGCGAGATCTCTAATTGATGTCTCAACGATGGTCATGGATGTTTCCTTTCAGTCCGCGACCACAGTCCTACTGGAAGAAAACTTGGGCAAGTTAAAAGAACACCTATTGGGTTCAGGCGCCCAGAAGGCCTTTGACTTTAGCTGTCCGTCGAAAATTCTCGGTAAATCCTGGCTGTAGAATTCGATCAGCCGATTCTCTCGGGTTAGCAGAAACCTCAGGGGGTAAGGTAAACCAGCAGATGGCAGGCTTTGCTGGTTTTTGACACGCAAAGTTCAGTGCGTATTTTGATGACATAAAGGGCGGGAAGCGGTCATTGACTCAAGGGGCAGCCGATGACCGCTTTCAGCATTTATATCAGTCCGCTTGTTCTGCACCTCCAGCGTCTTTTTCGATCGTAGCGGTGACCGGGGCAGAGCCATCAAGTTGGAGGGATACGGAGACCTGTTTGCCAGCTTGGCTCGTGACATAGATCGAGTTCGGGTTGGCGCGTAGGTGGCCTGCTGAGTCCGAGGCATCAACATGGATACGGGCATCGCCGTTTGCTGGGACCGTCAGGTCTGGGTGAGCGATATAGGCTTCGGTCGCGCCGCTCTCATTGTCGGTCAGCATGTAGTAGAGCGTGAAGCCCGACAGGGGTGCTGCGCTGTCATTGATGACTTGGATTTCCAAGTGGTCATCAGCGTCTTTGTGCGCGACGGGATCAACGTTATTTTCGACCAAAAGCTCGCCGATGCGGAACGGGGCAGCGGTTGTGGAGGCGGTCATTGGGTCAGCCGCAAACACAGCATTGTCGTCTGCGAGGTCGTTCATGCCGTCGCCGTCGGTGTCAGCAACCATCGGGTCAGAATGGAGCAGCGCTTCGGCGTCGTTTGGCACACCGTCGCCGTCGATATCATTGCTTGCGGCATGCGCCATGGTGGAACCGAGGATCAGTGCGACTGCGGAAAGGGTAAGTTTCATTTTAGGTCTCCTTGATGAGTTTGTCGGGGTCGACGGGTCGGACGACGGCAATTGCGCCGAGTCCTAGGGTGAAAAGGATGAGGAAGATGAGATCGCCGCGTTTTTCATTGAGGACGTCAGCGAAGGGTTTTCCGGTGTAGGTGTCTTTGATGCCAAGCACCGCAAAGCTCAGGCGTTCGAAGTGTTTGGTGACAGAGGACACTTCGATGCCGTTGCGAATGGTTTCGTAAGTTGCGAAGCCACCTTTGATGCGGTCCTGTTCTGCTTTGGGGACAGAGAGGGCCGCGAAAACGCCACCTGCGACTTGGTTATCAGGATCCATGGTGTCGCCGATTTGGGGGGCGACGAGGACGATCGACATCCAGATTGCAAAGGCTGCGATGAGGCCGCTGATCACGGACTTCATCCAGAGCGACAGTGCAAAGCCGATTACAAAGATGGATGAGACGTAGAGCGTTGATGTGCCCCAGGTGAAGATGATCCGTGTTACATAGTCAAAGGTCAGTCCCACGCCAGAGAGGGCCGCAAGGACGAGTGTTGCGATACCAAAGACCGCTGCGAGGGACAGAGCCGAGAGGACGACGCCACCCAGTACCTTTGCAACCAGGATCTGCCACCGACGGATCGGGCGGGTGAACACCAGAGCCAGCGTTTGGTTGCCGCGTTCGCTCGCTGCGGCGCGGTAGCCCGCGACGAGTGCGATAACAGCGCCCATGATCTCGATCTGTTCAATCGTGCCGCGCAGGAGTTTCAGAGGGTAGAATTCTGGCGCTGCAATCGCGTCAACGGATTTCCCCAAAGCCAGCAGCTGTGCGCGGGCTGCGTCATAGGTCGCAACATAACCATGAAGCGCGATCGCACCTGTCACGAGGGAGACGACAGCCGCCACGGTTAGAGCGAGTGTTGCGATGAGAAGGAAGCGGTCTCTGAAAGCGGCTTGGAGATCGCGTTGGACAATAGCGGAGATAGGGTTAGTCATCTGCGCCTCCCGCAAAAGATAGGTGAGACAGGCCGTTTACTGCGACAAAGGCGCTGGCAAAGAAGGCGATGAGAAAATCGGCCAATGGCATAACCGCACCGCGAGGGAGGGCTCCGTCAGGCAGGAAGCCCAGCAAATCCGCAGAGATGTATTTGTAGCTTTCCGCGAACGAGAGAGGGCCGAACACGACGCCCAACCAGTGGAACACAGTCATGTCAGGGGCTGGAGCGAGCGCCGACACAGGGTTGATCGCGGCTGTGGGGTGGATGTTGCCCGTAAGCGCGGGAAGAACAAAAGTCACCGACAGCCACAAGATGCTCGCGACCAAGAGGCCCGTTGCGGCACCGTGAAACCGAGCGGCTGCACCCAATGCAACGAGGCCGAAGAGCGCCATATACGCCCAGCTGATCACGAAGAACTCGACCAAGTGCAGCGCATCCGTGCCAGAAATATGAACGTTGGGAAGGATGATGAAGGTCGCAACAGAAATGATCGCGCCAGCCAGTGTCATTGCGCCAGTCGCCAGAGCGAGCGCCGCGATTTTTCCGCCGACGTAATCAGTGGCAGGCAGAGCCCGTGAACCGATGAGAGGGAGAACACCTGCCCTCCGATCGGTTTCAATCAGGCTCTGCCCGACCACGATTGCCGCGAAACACCCGATCAAACTAATGTAGATCGAAAGGTTGCGCAGCAGACCGAGTGGAGAGGTCTCGGTCACGGGGTTCGGTGGAACGGGTTGTCCGGCAGCTTGCAGATAGGCCGCAGCGTCGGCGTAGATCGCATTCACGGTCGAGGTCGCAGACCAGCCGAGATAGGCAGAGATCATGACCAACACGGTAAAGATACCGCCGATCAGCCAGACCGTCTGCTGACGGGCCAATGCCGTCAAGGATTGATTGGTGACGGTCAGGGCGCTCATGCCGCGACCTCTGGGGCGACAGACATGTAGAGCTCTTCGAGTGCGTCCTCAGTGTGATAGCGTGCGGTGACGGCCTCCATGCTGTCTTGGAACACCAGTTTGCCGTGCGACAAAACGCCGATGGAGGTGCAGCTGCGCGATACTTCGGACAAGAGGTGCGTGTTCATGAAAATCGTCATGCCTGTTGCGTTCAGAGCGTCGATCACTTCGCGCAACATGCGAACGCCCATCGGGTCGAGGCCAGATGTCGGCTCATCAAGGAACAGGATCGACGGACGGTGCAGGATCGCCTGCGCAATCCCAACGCGCTGACGCATCCCCTTGGAGAACTGACCGACCTTGCGATCCGTCAGTTCTGTGATGTTGAGGAAATCGAGGACTTCGCGAACGCGGTCTTCAGGAGTTTTTACGCCCGACAGTTTCGCAAAGAACATCAGGTTCTCGGCAGTGGTGAAATTGTCATAGAGACGGACGTTTTCAGGCAAATAACCGATTGCGCCACGCACGCCCATCGGATCGGAATTTAGGTCAAAGCCACCGATGCTGGCTGATCCGCCCGAAGGTTCAATGAGTGTGGTCAGCAACCGAATGGTTGTGGTTTTGCCCGCGCCGTTATGGCCGAGAAAACCAAACACTTCGCCCGTTGGGATGTTCAGGGTCAGGGGATGCAATGCGACCGACGCGCCATATCGGACCGTCAGTCCTTGGGTGGTGATGGCCAGTTGGGTCATGCGATTTCCTTTCGTTTGACCCTATTTGGGCTAGGAAATCTGCAATCGATTGGCCGGATTTTTACAGTTCTGTAAGAACCACCTATTGTTTGAAAAATTTGCCGAAGGGCAAAAAGATCAGGACGAAAATGGCGAGGGTCATTGCGCCTTCACGGTCTGCGGAATCGAGTCCAAGTTCGATCATTCCAGCGATCAGAACCACGATGGAAAGCCAGTAGGCCCATTTGCTCTGCCGCAGAAGAAACAACGACATGAATACCATAAGGCCACCCGCGAGTGCCGCAAATCCATTGCCAAACTCGGACAACATCACGCCGACCATGTCCCCTTCGGCCACCATTGAAGTGTTCAGCCAAGGCACCAGCGCAGATGCGATCAATACCATGCCGCTGCCGAATACGACGGTCGCGATGAGGCTTGGGGCGAGTTGGTCGACCGAGTTGAAGGCAGGCAATAGTTGTTTCGAGGTAGGCCCTGTGATGCGCGACAAAAGCCCACCCGCATTGCGCAGTTCATTCAGTGCGATCACCGCAAACCCGATGCCAAACGGTAGCAGATAGTAGATAAAGCGGAAAAGCAGCAACGCGGCGGCCACCTCTGTCGGCGAAACGGTGGAGGGCATAGCTGCAAGCACAGCCGTTTCAAACACGCCAACACCGCCGGGCACGTGGCTCAGCACACCGACCATCGTTGCCGCGGCATAGATCGCAACGAGCGTCGCGAAATCAGGCTTTCCTGCTGGCAACAGGAGCCAGAGGGTAAACGCAGCCGCAAAGACGTCGAGAAGGTTAACCAAAAACTGTCCCGTCAGAACGGGCGCCGACGGAATATCGATGCGGAACTTCCCAACGCTCAGTGTCCGACCGCTAAACGCGAAGGCATAAAGAACGACGAGCATCGCCACCATCGCGCCCAGTGATCCCCAGCGGATCACGGTTTCGGACAATGGCAAGGCCGACCCAAGCGCACCAGGGTGGATTGCCAGTGCTCCTGTGCCGATGATGGTCAAGCCGATGCCAATCGCTGCGGCGATATAGGTCGACAGTGCCGCGACTTCGATCCCTGACAGTCCGTAGACCGAATAGATCCGATACCGTACCGCGCCGCCAGATAAGAAGCTGACCCCGACAGTGTTACCAAAGGCGCAGCCCAGAAACCCGCCCAGCCCAACAACGCTCGCGGGGAGTTTGTGTCCAATCTGGCGAAGGCCCCACCAGTCATACCCTGTCAAAGCAAGGTATGCGACGGCAGTTGATGCAACTGCGCCTAAGAGCGTGATGGTTGGCGTCGCACGCATTTGCGCTTTGACAGCGGCCATATCGACCGAATGAAGAAGGTGGGTGAATGCGAAAATCCCCATACCAAAGAGCACAATGGCGATGATTGCGGTCCATGTATGGTTGGTCTTGGTCGTGGTGGTCATAGTTCTATCCCGTAGCTTTGGGCTGCTTATGACCTTACACGATATGAATGCACTCTCCGCGATCTTACAAAAATGTAAGAAACCCACAATCCAAAGCCAGAACCTTTACGCGATTGTATCCCGACCGAAAGGTGATCCCCGAAACCACCTCTTAGGTTTGTTCTGCAAGCGATGACTTGCACTGAACCTAAGGAGACTGAAATGAAACGTACTTTGATCCTCGTAACTGCCCTGACTGGCTTTTCGGCTGTTCCTGTCATCGCAATGGCGGAACAGTCCACCGATGACGCTGCACTTCTTGCCGCGTCGAGCATGACAGTTGAAACCGCAGGTCAGAACGCGCTCAAAGCTATTCCTGGCAAATTGATGGCGGTTGGCCTGAATGACGAAGATGGGCGCGGCGTGTTCGAAGCGACAATCGTTGCGGCCGATGGTCAGGTCTGGATGGTCAAACTTGATGCTGCAAACGGTGACATGCTCGGCATGGGGCTTGCCAACCTGATGGACGACGAAGGTGACGGCGGCGATCAAGAAGGTGATAGTGAAACAGGGGATGAAGGCGGCGCCGAACAGGGCTAACCTCATCTTTAGCGCCCCGATCCAGTCGGGGCGCATAACTCAAAGAGCTTGAACGTAATGAAAATTCTACTGGCCGAAGACGACAAAGAAACCGGATCCTACCTCCAAAAGGGGCTGTCGGGCGAAGGTCACACCGTCGATCTCTTGTCTGACGGCCGCGAAGCGCTGACCCAAGCCATGTCCCAACCCTATGACCTCATGATCCTTGATCGGATGATGCCTGGGCTGGATGGTCTTTCGCTTTTGAAATCCGTTCGGGCGGCGCGCATTGAAACGCCGACCATCCTTCTGACCGCCATGGGCAGTACCGACGACAAGGTCGAAGGGCTCCGTGCAGGGGCAGATGATTACATGGTCAAACCCTTCGCCTTTGTTGAACTGCTCGCCCGTATCGATGTGATCGCCCGTCGTCCCGCTCTCAAAGAAGAAATCACCGAACTGGTTGTGGGTGATCTGCGGCTCGATCTTCTGCGCCGTGAACTAGTCCGCGAAGGTCAGGTGATTGAACTGCAACCCCGTGAATTTCTACTTCTGAAATACTTCATGGAGCGCCCAGGCCGCGTTCAGACCCGCACAATCCTCCTCGAAACTGTGTGGGGGCTGCATTTCGACCCCAAAACCAGCGTCGTTGAAACCCATATCAGTCGCTTGCGGACAAAGATCGATAAGCCGTTTGAAAAACAACACCTCGTCACACTGCACGGCGTTGGATACGTTTTGCAGCCATGATGCGGTCACTCTCATGGTCGATGCGGTTCGCAATTGCCGTATCCATTGTTTTTGCAACGGGTGCTGTCCTTACGGGCAGCATCGCCTACGTTTTGCAGGCCGGCGAGTTAAAGAACCGTTTGAATACGGATGTTCAGGCCATGGCTCTCGGTCTGGCGCAGGAAACATCGCCTGACGACCTAAAGGAACAGATCGCAGTTCAGCTGTCCGTCGCAACCAAAGGCGAGCTTGTCTTGGCCTATCTGGACAACCAGACCCAGCAGGTAACGGGCAACCTCCAAGGCTTCACCCCATTCTCGGGGTTTCAGCAGATCAAAGCGACTGATGTAGTCCTAAGAGGCGTGTCTGCCGACCAAGCCCCCGAGGGCTACTACGCTTTTGGCATGCCGCTCCCAAATGGGTGGTTGGTCGTCGGTAAAGATGATGCTTGGGTCGTTGAAGCGGGCGAGATTATGTTCCGCACGACCGCGTGGAGCCTCTTTGCGGCTCTCTTTTTTACCGTCGGCTTTGCGTTCTTTATCGCTCGACGGAACGAAATTCGGATTTTGCAGATCGAAGAAGTTCTGTCCGATGTTGGGTCGGGCAATCACGAACGCCGCATTGCGGTTACAGGGTCAGATGACCTGACGCGGCTGTCTGAAGGGATCAACAAAACCTTTGACCAAATCGAGGCTGGGATCGATGCGATCCAGCAGGTTTCAACAGACGTTGCCCACGACCTACGCGCCCCGCTGTCGCGCCTCCGCATTCGGTTGGAGCAACAAGTATTCGATCCAGATATGCCCGACGCGACAAAACAAGAGCTCGGAAGTGCCCTGATCGAAATCGACGGAATTTCAGAGACCTTCGATGCGATCCTGCGGCTCTCTCGGTTGCAATCGGGTGCCGTTTCTCCAGCGTTTGAAGAGGTCGATCTTGGCGAGCTTTGTGACGAGGTTCAGGAAATCCTAACTCCCATTGCTGAGGACGCAGGGCATACCCTGCTGCTCACCAAAGGCACCACGGTAAGCGTGCGCGCCGATCGTGATCTTCTCATGCAAGCCCTGATCAATATGGTCGACAACGCGATCAGACATTGCCCTGCGCCCGCTGCCATCACCATTTACAGTGATGAGACAAAATTTGGCGTTCGCGACACTGGCCCAGGCATCCCCGAAAATATGCGGGATCGCGTGCTGCAACGGTTTGTTCGATTGGACCAGAGCCGCAATACCGCGGGCTCTGGCATCGGTCTAAGCCTTGTCGCAGCCATCGCCCGAATTCATGACGCAGAGTTGCACATCGACGATGCGAAACCAGGGGTCGATATCGGTATTGCGCTGTAAATAGCGGCACAAATGCGCGACAGGTCTAGGTATGTTTGTAGTAGGCATAGCGTTCCCTTCAGACACTACGCCCACCACATCCTCGGCAACTTACCAATAGACCCCATACCATACTCTGCCCCGCCATTTACCTGTTACTTCGGGGTCAACCTCTCGCTGCGGCACATGACCTGTTCGACTTAGAAACAGCCATCTGCTGTTTGAGGATAGAACGTCCGCTTTGGGCCGTAAGCCCCGTTGCCTCTCCGCTTCACCCCGTTTACGTCTCCCTATGGTAGCAGACAGCGAGGCTTCTTTATTGGACGCGGCTACGAGCGCACCCTTAGAGGTCGGGATATCACGGTAAGGCGCGCTCGCATGAAGATTGGCTCCCTTCGGGGGGCCATTTTTCGTTGTGTGCATCCTTTTGTGCGCGGCACCTACAGTATCTCACCTCGCCAAATTCCATAAAACTCGAGGTTTAGGGCGCTTCGCGAAGCGCCCATTTTGCGCGCCAATGAAAGTCGCTCCAATGGCGACCATCTGTCGAAGTAAACAGATCTGTTTAGATTCCCGCCGTTCGCAAAGAGTCTTCCGGATTTTAGGGGGAGCAATCCACAATTTCCCGCAAAGAGAGAGTTTGAGAGGGGTTCCCAGGCGGTGCCGCCTCCCTATCCTGGAGGTATCAGACCACAGGAGAGACGCTTTGGAACACAACGACAAGAGATCAAAATTGGAAGGGAAAGGCAAAATTTCCTCATCCGCCCCTCTTGTCATTTCGCGGCCGGATGATCATCCTTTGATTGAAGCGACAGTGAGGCTCTTAGCCAAACACGCTGCATGGGTAGATTGTACCGCCTCACTTAAAGGCGGTGACGATCAATGACGCTATTCCCTTCTCGAAGGATGTAACGCTATGCCCGCATACCGTGCCGCTATCTACGCCCGCTTTTCCAGTGACCACCAACGCGATGCCTCAATCGAGGACCAGTTTCGCGTGTGCCGCCAATTGGCGGAGAGCAAAGGTTGGACCGTTGTTCGAACCTTTGCCGACCGCGCCATCTCTGGCGCAACCCAACATCGCCCGCAGTTTCAGGAGCTTCAGGCAGAGGCCAAAGCAGGCCAGTTCGATATCGTCATTTCAGAGA
>NZ_JALRGW010000199.1:0-554 GCF_023253315.1 Aestuarium sp. | reverse complement strand
CCATTAAGTGTCTCCCTGTATATATAGCCTGCCAGGACGTTTCCTGAGGGTACACACAGTTAGGTGTTTTGCCAAGTCCAAAACAACAGCACTTAGTTATGAGGTTAACGACTACCTATGGCCGGTAAGTCATTGATTTTATACGACACAGACACGACCCTGAAGGTCGTAGGTTCAAATCCTACCCCCGCAACCAAATAACTATAAATCAATGACTTAGATACCCATCTGTCTGTCGGGTCGGCTTCTGTCATCAAATCAGTGCTTTTTTTGACTTATTTGATGGGTAGAAATAGCAAAACCGCCACTGTGTAGGGGCGGTCTTGGTTTTATTCAGTGCTGTATGAGGTCAATGGATGACTTCATAGAACCCTATGACATGTTTGAGGGCTTTGAGGTCTTCGGTTAACTCCGCCAAGTCTTTCTGTTGTGCATCAGTTAATTCTTCGCTGCCCATCAGACGGTTCCATTCCTCCAGATACAGGTCATGGGTCATCTTGAGCCGGACTGCGACAACAGCATCAGCAAAGTCATAGATGTGTTGAGAGTTCTCT
>NZ_JALRGW010000198.1:0-557 GCF_023253315.1 Aestuarium sp. | reverse complement strand
AAATTCATGGATTCATGGCCCCTGAAAAGTCCGGTTGTATTTGAATGCCCGGGGTGGGTGCTTGCTACTGCTCAAGTAGTCCCCCAGTCCAGTCGTGTTTGTAAACCAGCCCAGTCCAGTCCAGTCCTATCCAGCCAAGTAGCCCAGCTCGGAGCCAGGGGGTACTTTTTTTTCTGGGGTTTTCCAGTCCAGGTATCGAAACTTCACAGGCCCCCTAATTTAGGGCCAATCATTCTCTATCGGGTCATTCGCCCTTCTCGACTTGCAGTGGCAGCGGCACCTTCAGCGGCGTCGCCATGGACTGGACTGGACTGGACTACTTGAGCAGTAGCAGCCCGGGCCATTGGCTTGTCTGGACTGGGCTACTGGGGTTCCACGCCAAAACCGGCAGGCGGCCGTCGGTTCTTGAAACCCCACTACCGGAATCATCCGGAGGGGTGTCGATTATTTTTTAAAAAAAAAGTGATGTTCAGCTGGCTGGCTATCGGTTCTGATTTTCAACGCGATTTCAGCCGGCTGGCTGCTGGTTCAAGTTTCAGTGCGTTTTTCTTGCCTGG
>NZ_JALRGW010000197.1:0-557 GCF_023253315.1 Aestuarium sp. | reverse complement strand
CTCCAATTCCAAGAGGCCCCCCCTCCACACGAGTCAAGCCCGCTCAGCAAGCCATGCCTCGAAAAGCAGTTGCACGGGACGTCTTTTTCTATTGTGTCTCATCTGCGCGCTCGTAAAGTGCCTCATCATGACCAATGGACAAGCTGGACTGGACTACTTGAGCAGTAGCAGAGCACTCACCCGGGCATTCAAGTCAAAATTGTGGAATCCATAGACAAAGTACATGGTGCGAGGGTTGCAGCCGCTCTAAACGCTGACTCTCAGTGCGAGCAGAGCACCTTCTCGTGCCGCGTCTTGGCGTGAGACCAGCAGAGTAAGACAGATGTCTATCTTTAGAAAGGCGAAGAGCCTCGGTCATGACCAAACAGCGAACTTACTTACCCGTTTGGTACGTTTTTTTGCTTGAGGGGGGCAGCCAAGTCGGCAGATTGGCTGTCGGATCGGCTCTGGGCAATCAAAACCAGATCAACCCGGCTCGACATAGCTGGATGAGTGCCCGCAGACACATCCTACGTGTTTACGAGCGCGCCACTATTTGGGATAGGGTTTCTTCTTTT
>NZ_JALRGW010000196.1:0-558 GCF_023253315.1 Aestuarium sp. | reverse complement strand
CCCTCAGTGCCTTTCTTCCGAGCGACACGCGCGTAACAAAAAACGAGATTTCGGGAAATTGCGAGTATTTTCCTGACCACAGGCGAATTTTTGACCTTTTTCACACGCACTACCGGCTTGGGCCAACCCGGGGTGCTACGGGTTTGTTGCTGGACGCCGCATGGACATCTACCTGCTCCCCGTTCTGCGGTGAGCAATTTGTTGATTTTTTTGCCTCTGTGACTTGTTATTTGAAAAAACGTTCCCCACCTAAAACCATGCTACCTAGCTAAGGCACAGCCAGCTAAATATCGAAAATAATTCAATACGGCACAACCAAGGCTAAATGGGGGTAATTTTCAAAATCCGAGTTCGCGCCATGGCCAGCTCGGCGAGACGCGTCGAATAATCTTCAGGACCTCCGTGGTGGGGCGAAAACAAGCTGGTGGTGAAGTCTGGACTACTTGAGCAGTAGCAGAGCACTCACCCGGGCATTCAAAGGCCGATGGTGGCACGCGCCGTCGCGATAAACCCTGGGAATAAAAAGCGAAAATCGTTAAATACGGGGTTGAGGTTGTG
>NZ_JALRGW010000195.1:0-560 GCF_023253315.1 Aestuarium sp. | reverse complement strand
TTGGTTGTTCTAATATTAAAACGCTTGTAGAAGGCGACAAAATTATAATTAATGATTTTAATATAGTTGAAGAGATGAGTACCTTTGTTAGAAGAGGTCAAAGTTGGCAGGCTGATGAAGGAAATACAGACGATTTGATGATGTGTTTAGTCATATTTGGTTGGTTGTCTAATCAACCTTACTTTAAAGAGATGACGGACACCAATGCTCGACAACAACTATATGAAGAACAGGCCAATTTAATTGAACAGGATATGGCACCTTTTGGTTTTGTAGATGACGGATTAGATGACACAAGACCGGAAGTAGATGAATATGGTACAGTATGGCACCCCGTTACCTATCGCAAAGGATAGTCAAAACCAGAACTATTATAAATATCAATAAGTAAGAATTGATTTTGACTATGGGCGTATGAATAATACGAGTTTTGAACAATAAACAAATGTTAATTAGCTAATTAAGAGGAGAATAAACCTATGGCATTTCAAGTATCACCAGGTGTTCTCGTACAAGAAAAAGATTTAACTAGAATTATACCTGCGGTATCAACATCAATT
>NZ_JALRGW010000194.1:0-563 GCF_023253315.1 Aestuarium sp. | reverse complement strand
GGCGTTTTTCTTCCCCCTTTCCCAACTGCCCGCGGGAGCCGCTATACTCCTACCTTACCTATCTGGACTGGACTACTTGAGCAGTAGCAGAGCACTCACCCGGGAATTCAAGTACTGGACTGGACTACTTGAGCAGTAGCAGAGCACTCACCCGGGCATTACTGGACTGGACTGGACTGGACTTGAGCAGTAGCAGAGCACTCACCCGGGACTATCGAGATCACAACTGGATCCGAAAAATCACTAATTCGGCCTTCACAATTACCGATGATCATGCCCACGCCAATCGAAGGCGTCGTTGGACGCGCGCTGAGCGCGCCGATGCAGCGGTCCAAGTCCGAGCTTCTGAGACCCAAACTGAGCTACGCTACGACCACGTGAGTGAGACACCCCCTCTTTTGACCCCGAAATTAACTGGACCCGATAGGTGATCGGCGTTATGGTGGCATCCCAGCGGGCCATGCGAGACCGAACGAGTGTGACGGGGACTTCGGGCGGCACAAACATGTCGCCCTTGACACGGTGCAGCGAAATTCGCCGGTGAGAGGATGGCTGCGGAGGGC
>NZ_JALRGW010000193.1:0-568 GCF_023253315.1 Aestuarium sp. | reverse complement strand
ACCGAGGCAATGGTCCACCTGGCAAAGTAGTCGGCGTAGTCAGGCACCAAGGCCCGGTTGTTGTATTGCGCGTTCAAATAGTCACTGTCTGTGGTCACCATGGCAATCCCCTTCGCGCTCAACGCATCCCAATTCGAACATCACCAAAAATATGCCGCGCATGGGAAGGCAACGATCGTATGAACTGCGGGCTCCCGCGCAACGTACCACCTAACTGCGCGGCGACTTCCCACAACCAGCGCGGGTTGTACAACACCGCACGCGCCACCGCGATGACATCGACTAAACCGTCGGCAACCGCTGACTCGGCCATCTTGGCCTCGGTGATCAGACCAACACCGATGGTGGGCATGCCCGTGGCCGCCCTGACCATCTGCGCGAACGGCAACTGGAAGCCCGGCGCCGCCGGTATTTTTTGCAGAGGCGAAACGCCAGCGGTTGAAATGTGCGCAAAATCCGCTCCCGCAGCCTTCGCCCGCTTGCAAAATTCCACTGTTTCCTCGGGCGTCCAACCACCCTCGACCCAATCTGTCGCTGAGATTCGAAAACCGACCGGGCCATCAAAGAC
>NZ_JALRGW010000192.1:0-569 GCF_023253315.1 Aestuarium sp. | reverse complement strand
CCAATTCGCGCTGGAGCAATCTCGCCCCGTGGTGAGTCTGTGTGCCAACGCCGTCAGCGAAATGAAGCATTTCGCCATGGGGCGCTCGGGGCTGGTACAGGTCGCGGCCGTCCCGTCGGCAGCGGCGCTGCTGTTACCCAAAGCCCTGCGCCGGCTGCGCACACTGCGCCCCGATGTCCGCGTGCAGCTGCGCGACATTGACTCCAGCGCCGTCATCAAGGCTGTGTTGGAGGAAAGCGTCGACGTCGGCATTGCCACCGTGGTGGGCAACCAGCCCGACCTCAGCGTCTCTACCTTGCTGCTTGACCCCTTTGAATGGGTCTGCCCACCCGGGCACCCCCTTACCAAACTTCGCCGCAACGTGCGTTGGGAAGATATTGAGCCCGATGACTTCATCGCCAATGGCTTGTGCGCTGGCTTAGGTGTGCCGCAGCTAGACGCTTTGGTTCAGCGGGCCAGCCTCATGCTACTCAGCACCACCTCATTGCTCGGCTTCGTGCGCGCTGCGATGGGCGTCACCCTGTTACCCGCCTTGGCCGTACCCAACGATGGCACCTTGGTCACGTTGC
>NZ_JALRGW010000191.1:0-569 GCF_023253315.1 Aestuarium sp. | reverse complement strand
CAACCTTATACATTCAATTTCTCGGCGGACTACGGAACCCAAGTGCTCCTCGCTCTCACCGCAGACGGAGATACCTTTGAAGAAGGCGTCACCAGTAATACGGCAACGTCACTTGCCTTTACACTTCCCACGACCTATGGAAAAAACAACATCTACATAAAATCACAGACCACCGAAGGTATTGGAAGTTCACTTGACGTCATCGGAACTCCTGCCACCGGAACGGTCTATTTTGTTGATGGAATTCTCAATGTCGCGGGAATCTCAACTCTCACCAGAGGGGAACCTTATACGTTTAACTTCTCAGAGGGCTACGGAACCCAAGTGCTCCTCGCTCTCACTGCAGACGGAGATACCTTTGAAGAAGGCGTCACCAGTAATACCGCAACGTCACTTGCCTTTACATTTCCCACGACCTATGGTAAAAACGATATCTACATAAAATCACGGACAACGCAAGGGATTGGAAGCTCACTTGACGTCATTGGAACACCGGCAAACGGAACTGTCTATTTTGTTAATGGAAAACTCAAGGTCGCGGGAATCTCGAATCTCACCAGAGGGCAACC
>NZ_JALRGW010000190.1:0-569 GCF_023253315.1 Aestuarium sp. | reverse complement strand
AATTACAAAACTATTTACTCCAAAAATAATTACATATTGTTAGAAAAGTCTAATTAAATTATTTTTTTGGTGCGGTCGGAGAGACTCGAACTCTCACGGGAAACCCACACGCCCCTCAAGCGTGCCTGTCTACCAATTTCAGCACGACCGCTAATAATATATGCGACAATAAATGAATGACAAATTTACTTCAAGTTGGTAGACTAGAATTAGTATGTCTGTACAACAACAGTTTAGTAAGTCTTCAGCGGAAATTTATAAAAAAATTTCCAAATCTGTACCCGAAATAGAGTGGAAAATACACGCTCCACTCATTGAAAAAATTAATAAGCTTAAAAAAGAGAAGAATGCAGTTATTTTAGCTCATAACTATCAAACACCTGAGATTTATCATGGTGTAGCAGATATTTCGGCTGACTCTTTAGCGTTAGCTGTGGAAGCTGCAAAAACTTCAGCTAGTATTATTGTTTTATGTGGAGTTCACTTTATGGCTGAAACAGCAAAATTAATGAACCCTTCTAAAAAAGTTTTACTTCCTGATATGACTGCTGGTTGTTCACTTTCATCAT
>NZ_JALRGW010000018.1:0-56755 GCF_023253315.1 Aestuarium sp. | reverse complement strand
AGGCTTTGGCGGCTTCGGCCGAGGGGAAGTCGGCAGTGCCGGCTTCGAGCACAGTTTGACCCGGAAGGAATTTGAGCGTCGCCGGGTTCGGCGTGGATTCTGTCTGGATAAACATGATTAGCCAACCTTTTTTGTCAGGCTCTATATGGTGCGACCTGACCCCTATGTCAATGTTGGAACCATTCTAAAGTGAGAAGACCGCGCACGCAATGCGCTTGCGCGGGGTCC
This sequence comes from Aestuarium sp., assembly GCF_023253315.1. Lineage (NCBI taxonomy): Bacteria > Pseudomonadati > Pseudomonadota > Alphaproteobacteria > Rhodobacterales > Paracoccaceae > Aestuarium > Aestuarium sp. The sequence continues at coordinate 56,527 of NZ_JALRGW010000018.1, read as the reverse complement.
ATGTCGGAACCCCGCGTTCGCCGTAAAGATTAGTCAAAGGTAAAGACTTGCTGTGCGACCTCTTTGCCGCCGACCTTGAGCACAGCGAGAACAGTGCCCGAATGCTGGGCATCGATGTCGACCACAACGTCTCCGTTTGCGCCACCTTGGACGGTTTTTGTTCCGAGAAGGGCGCCACGTTCGCCGTAGTAATAGTCATAGATTTCGACGACACCTTGAGTCTCGGCGCGGACCAATCCGACCTCTACCGCGTTTCCGCTCGAAAGATTTGTCTCGAGCGTGCCGAAGTAGTTGTAACCGGCTGCGGTGGATGCCGTAGCCGCGCCCAAGGATGCAATGACCGCGACAATGGGGAGGAGAGCTTTGAATTTCATCGTTTTAGCCTTTCGATTTTGTATCAGCGAGTGTGTTCGCCCTTTTGATACGAAGATCGAAATCGCTCCCGTCGTGAAAATAACGCTCTGATTGGTAACGTTATTTTGTCTGTGGTGTCGAAAAGTGAACGACGGAAGCCATGCGCTGTCTCGTTGCCATCCGCTCTTAGGTAATGGCTTCGAGCTGATCCTTGGACAGATCGCCCGGAACAATGGTGATCGGCACGGGGAGGCTTCCTGATTGGCGGGAAAGCTGGCTGACCAAGGGGCCGGGGCCCTTTTTGTCGTTGCCTGCCCCCAGAACCAGAACGCCGATTTCGGGGTTCTCCGAAATAACGTCGAGGATCTGTTGGACAGCCTCGCCTTCGCGGATGATCAGTTCGGGCGAGATATTCTGGCGGTCACGCATCCATTTTGCGAAGACTTCGAAATGCGCATGGATACGCTCTCGAGCCTCTTCACGCATCAGTTCACCAACACCGATCCAGTGATTGAACTCGTCGGGAGGGATCACAGATAGGATCGCAACACCGGCGCCGGTGTTCTTGGCCCGCATTGCGGCGAAGCGCATCGCGTTCAGACATTCACGGCTATCATCCAATACGACGAGGAATTTGCGCATTCTGGTCTCCTTGCTCGGGGCGATATTGGCTGATCCAAGCAAACGGCGCAACAAAGATGCACGTCCGGCAGGGGAGGCCGAACGCGCAAGTGTGATCGGCAGGGACAAGCCGGATCATCAGGGATGCACAGCACGAATGGTATGCAAGCCCAGCCTGAGCCGAGTCGGATTCAAAATTGTGACGGTTTGCGCACTTGGTCCGTTCGAAGCCAAAGCGAAAAGCGGGGCGCGAGGCCCCGCCAGATAGGTTCAGCGCAAGAGACCAACGATATCGTAGGTCTGTTTGAGGATCGGTTCCGCGATCTCGCGTGCGCGCTCGGCCCCGCGTGAGAGGATGCGGTCGATCTCGGCACGGTCCTGCATCATACGCGCCATTTCGCCCGAAATCGGAGCGAGCTTTTCGACGGCAAGATCGGCAAGTGCCGGTTTGAACTTGCCCCACCCCGCGCCTGCATATTCGGCAATGACCTGTTCGTTCGTCATATCGTTCAACGCGGCATAAATGTTGACGAGGTTGCGGGCTTCGGGACGTTCTGCAAGCCCCTCGAGTGTTTCGGGAAGCGGCTCGGGGTCGGTCTTTGCTTTCTTGAACTTCTTCGAGATCGTATCCGCATCGTCGGTCATATTGATGCGTTCCATATCGGACTCGCCCGATTTGGACATCTTTTTGGTGCCGTCGCGCAGGTTCATGACCCGCATCGCTGGGCCTTCGATCACGGGGATCGTTTCGGGGAAGAAGTCCACCTTGAAGTCGTGGTTGAACTTTTTCGCGATGTCGCGGGTCAGTTCGACGTGCTGCTTTTGGTCCTCGCCCACGGGAACGTGGGTCGCGTGATAGAGAAGGATGTCAGCCGCCATCAGCGATGGATAGGCATAAAGGCCAAGCGACGCTTTTTCCGCGTCTTTGCCCGAACCCGCCTTGTCCTTGAACTGGGTCATGCGGTTCATCCAGCCGACGCGGGCCACACAGTTGAAAATCCAGCCGAGCTCGGCATGGCCAGACACCTGAGCCTGATTGAAGAGGATCGACTGTTCAGGGTCGATCCCAGAGGCGAGGTAGCCAGCAGCCACTTCACGTGTCGCATTCGCCAATTCTTTGGGGTCTTGCCAGACGGTGATCGCGTGGAGGTCCACCACGCAATAGATCGTCTCGAACTGGCCGCCCTGCATATCCACAAACCGCTTGATCGCGCCGAGATAGTTGCCAAGGGTCAACCCGCCCGAGGGTTTGATGCCAGAGAACACACGCGGTGTGAATTTGGTATCGGTCATCGTCAAACCTTCCGGGGCTGGATTAAAAGTCGGCGAAGGCTTACCGAGGGGGGCAAGTCCCGTCAATGCGAAGCGGGCAGATAGAGGCAAGGAAGACAGAGATATGGAACGCGAAAGCCTGTTGAACGACATTCCGAACACCGCTGCTGTGCTGGCGTTGTTGATCGCTGGCGTTGAAATCCTGATGCAACTGGCAGGGTCGGGGGTCTTAGCGGGGGCAGCTGGGATCGGTTGGCGTGCGGATACGGTCACCGATTTCGGGTTCTTCCCTGCCGTTCAACACGAGATGTTTGCGCGTGGTCTGTTCGTTCCTGAGTTCCTCTGGCGTTACGTGACCTATCCCTTCATCCATTCCGGCTTTACCCATGCGTTTTTCGCCATGGCGATCTTATTGGCCTTGGGCAAATTTGTCGGCGAACGCTGGCATTGGGCGTCGATGCTGTCTGTGTTCGTGGTTCCCAGCATCGTGGCTGCGATGGTCTTTGGCGCTGTGGCTCCTGAAAACTGGCCACTCTATGGCGCCTATCCTCCGATCTACGGGCTGATTGGCGCGTTTTCCTACATGATGTGGATGCGGCTCGGTCAAACGGGGCAAAACCGTTGGCGGGCGTTTTCCATGATCGGCATGCTTTTGATCATTCAGGTCATGTGGGGCCTGATGCTCAAGATTTTTGCCGTTTTGGGCATGGGTGGGGATGCCACGCCGATGGTGTTCTACGTTGGCGTCGCCGATATGGCTGGGTTCTTTGCGGGGCTTTTGTTGTCGCCGCTCGTTGGTCCGGGCGGATGGGCAGCATTCGTCAACCGCATCCGCCAGCGCAGCGATTAACCGCGTTTCATCGCGCGTTTGAACTCTGACAGTTTGAACGCGCCGATCATTTGGCCGCTGATGAAATAGGCGGCCATGCCGATCCCGATCAGTACAAAGAGCGCGAGATACCGCCACAGCGGCAGGCCAAGCGCAGGCGTCAGCACCACAGCAGCGACCCAAAGCACAACGCCCATCATCACCGACGCTGTGCAAATCCGCCAAAAACGGCTCTTGAACCGATCGTCAAAGGTGGCGGCTTCGCCCATGTTGCGGGACTTTACCCAGAGGAAAACGACAGTCGCCCAGCCAGACAATGTGGTGCCAATGGCCGCCGCGATAAAGCCGATGTAGGGCATTAGGCCAATGGCGACGGTGGCATTCACGATCAGGGACACCAGCGCGATATAGAACGGACGGCGGGTGTCTTCGCGTGCAAAGAACAACGGCTGCAGCGCCTTTTGCATCACAAACCCAGGCAGGCCGAGGCCATAGACCGCCACCGCGATTGCCGTCGCCATCGTGTCATCGGTGCCAAATGCGCCGCGTTGATAGAGCACTTGAACCAACGGGATCGGGATCACCATCAGAGCGACCGCCGCAGGGATCGTCAGCGCCAGAGACATCTCGCACGCACGGTTGAACGCATCACGCCCGCCTTCGGTGTCACCAGCGCGCAAACGACGGGACAGGTCAGGCAAAAGAACCACGCCAATCGCGATGCCGACAACGCCCAAGGGCAGCTGATACAGGCGGTCCGCATAGGACAGCCACGCTACAGCGCCGTCATAAAAGCTCGCGACCTGACGACCGACCAGCAGGTTGATCTGCACCACACCACCCGCCAGCGCCGCAGGGGCCGCGATAATCGCGAGCCGCTTTAGGTCGGGCGTCATCTTTGGGCGGCTGAATGTTAGCGTAAATCCCGCCTTCTTTGCAGCAACCCAAACCAGCGCCATTTGCCCGATCCCAGCAAAGGGAACGGTCCACGCCAATGTGTCCCCAATCGGCCACTCCATAATGGTCGCGAGGATCATAGCACTGACGAAAAAGATGTTCAGGAATACGGGCGCGGCGGCGGCAGCCGTGAACCGACCGATAGAGTTCAGAACACCCGACAACAGTGCGGCGAGGGAAATGAACAGGATATAGGGGAATGCGATCCGACCGTAGAGAACCGCGAGGTCAAACCGCTCGTCCCCTTGAAACCCAGAGGCCATAGCGAGCACGAGCCACGGCATCGCGACCATCGCAATCACGGTAAAGACGATCAGAACGCTCGCCAGACCTGTAAACGCGTCATTGGCAAACTTCGCCGCGTCCTCGTCGCCTTCGACCTTTTTGGAAAACATCGGCACAAAGGCCATGTTGAACGCCCCTTCGGCAAAGAACCGACGGAACACGTTGGGCAGGGAAAACGCGATCAGAAACGCTTCTGCCACGGGGCCTGTGCCAAGATAGGCCGCGATCATAATGTCCCGCGCGAACCCCAAAACACGAGAGAGTAAGGTCCACAGTCCAACCGTCAGAAAGCCAGAAACAAGGCGAATGGGTTTCATTTAGAAGTCCAAAAGTAAAATTCCCCGCCTTCTAGCATGAATGCCGATTGGAATGTCAGGCCAATCTTAGTGAGGAATGACAATCTTAATCTCGGTGCGCACGAGCGACCAGTTTTCGACAATAGCGGTGAGGTCGGTGGGGCGTTGAATACGGCTTAGTGAAATGCCCCAACGCCTCGGGTCGTTGAGACTGTACTGGGCCCAAAATTTGAATAGATCGAAGCTATCTAGTTCCGCTTTCGGGTCGAAGGTGAGTTGCGGAAACGCCTTTGCCAGATAGTCCGCAACTGCCAATTCGAATTGTTCTCGGTCCTCATCATTCAAAAGGTTTTCACCCTCGAACACAGCGCAGCGCGAGTGCTGAACCTCTGCAAAGGTTTTCGACGCGCCGTCCCAGAGCATCTCAGGCGGTGCTTTACCTTCGAACGCCTCTCGTGCAGCCTCGGATACGAAATTCCCATCATATGCGGATCGGCAGACACGATCAAAATGCGCGATCATGGCCTCGACGCGATGTGCGCTTTGATACGCAGATCGCGCCACCATCCCGATCGCTAGCCCCACGGCGATTACCGCGAGGGTTTTCGCATATCGCATCAGTTTACCTTCGCCCGCTCCACGCCCTGAACGATTGCTTCGCGCAATTTCTTCTCAAGCGCTTGCCTACGGCTCTCTTGGTGGAATTTCAGGCCGAACATGTCTTTGACGTAGAAGGTATCGACAACCTGTTCGCCATAGGTCGCGATCACGGCAGAAGCGATGTAGACGTTGTTCGCAGCAAGCGTGCGTGTGAGGTCGTGTAAGAGGCCCGCGCGGTCACGGGTATCCACCTCGATGATCGTGTAGAGGTCCGACCCTTCGTTATCAAACGTGATATGGGTCTGAACGCGGAAGGCTTGCTCGCGCTTCTTGATCTTGTCTTTGTCCTTCAGCGCCTCGCGGGTGATAACCTCACCTTTGAGCGTGCGTTCGATCATCTGGCGCAGGCGCGGCATGCGAGCCTTTTCATAGGGGTGCCCTTCGGCATCCTGAATCCAGAAAATCGCGGTCGCATAGCCGTCTTTGGACGTATAGGTGCGCGCATCCACAACGTTCGCCCCAACAAGTGCCAGCGCACCCGTCATGCGGCTGAACAGACCCGGATGGTCGGCCATTGCGAAACAAGCGCGTGTCGCGTCACGATCGTGGTCCAGCTCCATATCGATGCGGATTTCCACATCCGAAATGTCGTGCAGCAGTTTCGCAAAGATAACCTGAGCCGAGGCGGGCAGACCCTGCCAATAGGGACCGTAATGACGCCCGAGTTCCGTGCGAACATCCTTGGCATCCCAATCAGACAATGCCTCGCGCAGCGCTTTCTTGGCTTCGTTTTCACGGGCGTCGCGGTTGATTTCTTCCATCCCGCTTTCCAGCGCGATTTTGGTCAACTGGTGCAGGTCGCGCAGAAGCATGGCCTTCCAGTTGTTCCATGTGCCCGGACCAACGCCGCGAATATCGCAGACGGTCAGAACGGTCAGCAGGTCGAGCCGTTTAACCGACTTCACCGCTTTTGCGAAATCACGGACTGTGCGCGGCTCGGACAGGTCACGCTTTTGCGCGGTATCGGACATCAAGAGGTGATACCGAACGAGCCATTCGACCGTCTCGGACTCCTCTTTGGTCAGACCCAGACGCGGACAGATCTTGCGGGCCATCTGTGCGCCGAGGATCGAGTGATCTGCGGGGCGACCCTTGCCGATGTCGTGGAGCAGAAGCGCGACATAGATAATCTTGCGGTTCACGCCTTCCTTCAGGATGCCAGAGGCGACGGGCAGTTCTTCGACCAGTTCACCGCGTTCGATCTGTGCGAGGTGGCTGATACATTGGATGATGTGCTCGTCCACGGTGTAGCTGTGATACATGTTGAACTGCATCATCGCCACGATCGGCGCGAACTCGGGTAGGAACGCGGCCAAAACGCCCAATTCGTTCATCCGACGCAGCGCCCGTTCGGGGTTCCCGTGTTTCAGCATCAGGTCGAGGAAGATGCGGATCGCCTCTTGGTCGTCGCGCACGCTGTCGTCGATCAAATCGAGGTTCGCCGCCAAAAGGCGCATGGCCTCTGGGTGCAGCAAGGTGCCGGTGCGGAGCGCTTCTTCAAAGATGCGCAGCATGTTCACCTTATCGGCAAAAAACGCCTTTTCATCGGCGACCGTCAGGCGGTTCTGTTTGATCGCATAAGGCGGACGTGCCTTGCGACGGCGGGTCAGCAGCCGCTGCAACATTGGCTCTGGTTTTGCGTGCTGGGCCTCTAGCGCGGTCAAGAAGATGCGGGTCAATTCGCCCACACGCGTCGCGTGGCGGAAATAGTCCTGCATAAAGTGTTCAACGCCGCGCCGACCTGCGCTGTCGTGGTATCCCATGCGCGATGCCACTTCGACCTGTAGGTCAAAGGTTAACTGATCCATCGCCCGCGCGGAAATCAAATGCAGGTGGCAGCGAACGGCCCAGAGGAATTCTTCGGCCTGAAGGAAGGTTGTGTATTCCTCAGGAGTAAATACGCCGCGATCCACTAGTTCTGCCGTGGTCTGCACCTTGTTCACGTATTTCGCGATCCAGAACAATGACTGCAAATCGCGAAGGCCGCCTTTGCCCTCTTTGACGTTTGGCTCAACCACATATCGCTGCCCACCCTGTTTGCGGTGGCGTTCAGCGCGTTCTTCTAGCTTGGCTTCAACGAAATCGGTGGCCGTGGTGGAAAACAGTTCGCTCCAAAGTTTGTCGTTGAGCGACTTTGCCAGATCTTCGTCACCGTCGAGGAAACGAAACTCCACCAGCGAGGTGCGAATGGTGTAATCCTCACGGGCAAGCCTCAGACAGTCCTTGATCGTGCGGCTCGCGTGGCCGACCTTGAGCCGCAAATCCCACAGCATATAGAGCATGGATTCAATCAAGCTCTCCGCCCAAGGGGTGATCTTGTAGGGCGTGACGAACAGCAGATCGACGTCCGAGTGGGGCGCCATTTCACCCCGCCCGTAGCCCCCCACAGCCACAATCGCGAGCCGTTCCCCATCGGTGGGAGAGTTCAGCTTGTGCAGCCGAGTGCGCGCGACATCATAGACGGTCTTCACCAGATAATCGGTGAGCATCGTGTAGGACCGCGTCACGGGGCGGGCGTCAAATGGGCGTTCCACGAATGCAGCCTCAATCGCAGCCACGCCTTTTTTGCGGGCCGCGATCAGGACGTCAACCACCGCCTTACGGATCGCCATCGCGTCCGTGAGGTCAGCCAATTTCGCGTCGATCTCTGCCTGAACGGCAAGTTCGTCAAAGATGTCTACCGCAGCGCAAATCAGCCCTATGGCAGAGGTTTCATCGGGGGCCTGAGTGAGGAGGGTCGGCTCAGAAGCCGAGTCCCGCAAAGCTTCTTGGGGCAGGTTCAAGGATTACCACCTGATTATTCTGAATTTGAGCGATCGCAAGCGCACGCTGGTTTGTGCCGTTGGGCAGTAGGCGGAACACGCCCTGTGTGCCTTGGAACCCTTGCGATTGAGTGAGGCCAGCAACCGAAAGGGCTTCGGGGTTGCCTTGGGCAAGGAGCGCGCCGATGGCGGCGATCCCGTCAAAGGCCAGACCAGCAAGCGGATGTGGATTTTGCCCATAGGCTGCGGCGTATCGCGATTCAAAGAGGGAAATCATCTGCGTGTCAGGCATCGCGAAAATACCACCCTGAAGACCCGGCAGAGCAAGCGCCTGAGGGGTCACATCCCAACGGGTCAGACCGATGTATTGGGTGACAGTTGGATCAATCCCTTGTTCTGGCAGTGCAGTTGCGATCAGCGGTAGGTCAGCATTGACGCCGCCTGTCAAAAAGACCGCCTGCGATCCCGAGCTGCGGATCGAATTGGCAATCGGGCCAGCCGCCGAAATAATGCCCTGCTGGGTCATCGGGTAGCTCTGCACGCTGCCAACTGTTTTGCCACCGTTGCGAACCGCATTGGCAATCGCATCACGGCCAACGGCGCCTTGAAGGTCGTCGCCGTGCACGATGCTGAAATTCTGGATACCTTTTGTGCCCGCATAGGACACGAGACGGTTTGCGGTGTTGTCAAAGGTTGGCCCAAGGACAAACACGTTGTTGCCTGCGATGGACGAGTTGTTCGAAAACGCCAGAACGTTCACGCCACGATTGGCAACCGCGATACCTGCCGCGTTTGCAGCATCAGCGTAAAGGGGCCCGAGGATGATCTTCGCGCCATCATTCACGGCCTGCGTCGCGACAGTTGCCGCCTGTTCAGGTGACGCGCCCGTGTTGTAGACGCGCAGGTCAATTTGCACGCCCTGAAGGTCCGCAATGGCCATCCGCGCCGCATTCTCGAGGTTCGATGCAAGGAAGCTATCCGATTCGACGCCTGACCCACCGGGCACCAAAAGCGCCACTGTGACAGGTTTTGTCGGATCGACACGCATTCCACCACCCACTCCGTTCGAGACGGGGATCGGCTCACAGGCGGCAACCCAAGCGATGGAAAACAAAACGAAAATCCGTGCGGCCACCTGTTTGGCGGTGCGAGCAAATGCGAACATGAATATCTTACTCCTCTTGCATCGGGCGCCATGGATACGGCAGACCGATAGGACAAATCTCCTGGGCGTATCATAGGCCCCACAACCAGAGGGTCCAGCGATGAATCACCGCAACACGCCGTTAACCGCAGGTCTGTATCTGGTGGCAACACCTATCGGCTCTGCCCGCGATATCACCCTGCGATCGCTCGATATTTTGGCCTCCTGTGACCTGATCGTGGCCGAGGATACTCGAACCGCCCGTAAATTGCTCGATATCCATGGCGTGCCGCTGAACGGTCGGCGCATGATCGCCTATCATGATCATTCGGGTGATAGTTCGGTCCAAGGGATCGTAAAGCTCATCGCCGAAGGAAAATCGGTGGCCTATGTGTCCGAGGCTGGAACGCCTCTCGTCGCTGACCCAGGGTTCGAACTGGGCCGCGAAGTCATCGCCCAAGGCCTAACCGTGACCGCAGCCCCCGGTGCCTCGGCCGTATTGGCAGCGCTGACTGTCTCTGGTCTGCCGACCGATCGGTTCATGTTCGCGGGGTTCTTGCCTGCCGCGCGCGCCCAACGCCAAACCGAAATCGCCGCGTTGCGGGACATGCCGTTAACCATGATTTTTTATGAGAGTCCGAAACGGATTCAAGAAATGTTAGAAGATTTGAGGGAGATTCTGGGGGGATCGCGGGATGTCGCGGTCTGTCGGGAACTGACCAAAAAGTTTGAAGAAGTGACGCGCGGCACGCTTGATGAGGTGATCGACGCCTACGAAGGGCGCAGCGTCAAAGGTGAACTGGTGGTTCTGGTCGGACGGGCTGGTGCCACCGATGTTGAAGAGATGGATGTGGAAACGGCTTTGCGTCAGGCAATGGAAACCATGCGCGTTAAAGATGCCGCTACAGCGGTGGCGGGCGCGCTGGGCCTACCGAAACGGCAGGTTTACCAAATTGCGCTGGGCCTTTCGAAGGAGGACTAATGGGCGTGGCTCTGCGAAAATCGGAACGTGGTCAGCGAGCGTATCATGCGGGCCTTGCCGCCGAAGGGATCGTCGAACGGGACTATTTGCGTCGCGGGCAGACGATTGCAGCACGACGTTGGCGTGGTCGGTATGGTGAAATTGACCTGATTTGTCGTGACGGGGATCGGATCGTTTTTGTCGAGGTTAAACAGAGCAAATCCCACGATCAGGCGGTGTCGCACATCACCCGTCGGCAAATGCAACGGATATGCGCCAGCGCCACGGATTATGTGACAGGCGAACCCAAGGGGCAGCTGACGCCAATGCGGATTGATGTGGCGTTGGTAGATGGAACTGGTGCGATAAAGGTGATCGAGAATGCATCAATGATGTGGTAGCCATTGAAGGGCGGGACGGTCTGCGCCATGTATGTGGCAACAGATACGAAAGGCTTAACCATGTCTCTTAAAGTTGCCATTCAAATGGACCCGATTGGTGCGATCAATATCGATGGGGACAGCACCTTCCGTCTCGCAGAAGAGGCACAGGCGCGGGGCCATTCGTTATTTTACTACACGCCCGACAAACTCGCTTGGCAAGAGGGGCGGGTAACAGCGCGTGGTTGGCCTTTGACGGTTCAACGAGTGAAGGGCGATCACTTTACCTTGGGCGAAGAGCAAGAGGTCGATTTGTCGGACTTCGACGTGGTTTGGCTGCGTCAGGACCCTCCGTTCGATATGGGCTACATCACTACGACCCATCTTTTGGACATGATCCACCCCAAGACACTGGTCGTGAATGATCCGTTCTGGGTACGCAATTATCCAGAGAAGCTCTTGGTCCTGCAGTTCCCAGAGCTAACACCGCCGACCGCGATTGCGCGTGACCTGCAAACGCTACGTAATTTCCGTGAAAAGCACGGCGATATCATTCTCAAGCCGCTCTACGGGAATGGCGGTGCGGGCGTGTTCAAGCTCTCAGCAGGTGACGGCAACCTTGCGTCGCTTTGGGAAATGTTCACGGGCATCAACAATGAGCCTTTGATCGTGCAGAAATTCCTGCCCGCCGTGTCCAAGGGTGATAAGCGCGTGATCCTTGTCGATGGTGAACCTGTCGGCGCAATCAACCGCGTTCCGCAAAAAGGAGAGACACGGTCGAACATGCATGTCGGCGGACGCGCTGAGAAGGTTGAACTGACCGACCGTGATCGCGAGATTTGCGCCGCCATCGGTCCGCTTCTCAAGGAAAAGGGTCAGGTCTTTGTCGGTATCGACGTGATCGGCGATTGGTTGACAGAAATTAACGTGACCTCGCCGACGGGCATTCAAGAGCTTGAACGGTTCGATGGCGTGAACATCGCAGAGAAGGTTTGGCAGGCGATCGAGGCGCGGAGAGCCTGATATGTCGGTTCGACTGTGGCTTTACACGGCGATCAGCCGCCGGATCGTAAAGCCGCTGTTCCGTCTATCCGACGACCCCATTCGCGAGGCAGCAAAGCTCGACCGTTTGGGCGCTTTGGCAGGGCAATATGTGCCATATTCCCTTCGGTTAGAGCGCAGCCTTGGTGGGCGGTCGGCAAATTGGGTGTCGGGGCGCGGTGCCGACGGTGAACGCCTGATCCTCTATTTTCATGGCGGCGGGTATTTCGCGGGATCGGCGGATACACACGGCCCCATCATGGCGCGGTTGTCACACTATGCGGGCGTGCCCGTTGTCATGCCCAATTACCGACTTTCCTCTGCGGCGCCGTTCCCAGCGGCATTCGACGACGCAATTGCCGCTTGGGATGACCTCGTGGCGCGTGGCTATGACCCCAGCAAAATCGTCATTGGCGGGGACAGCGCAGGCGGGGGACTGGCCTTGGCTCTTTTGTCGGTGCTCTGCGCGAGAGGCAAACGCCCTGCGGGGATCTTTACCATGTCGCCTTGGACGGATTTGACCCTTTCGGGAGCGTCTGTGGCCCAAAACGCAGAGGCTGATGCGATTATTCCAGCCGATTGGATGGGCGAGGCTGCGCGTATGTATCACGCCGAAACGCCCGCCGATGATCCACGGATTTCGCCGCTTTTCGCGAATTTCGATGCCCCGCCACCTGCGTTCTTCCAAGTCGGCAGTCCTGAAGTTCTCGCCGATGACACATATCGGATGGCAGGGGTGTTACGGGCTGCGGGCGGTGAGGTTGAGGTTCAGACATGGCATGACGCGCCGCATGTTTGGCATCTGGGTGAATATTGGGTGCCAGAGGCGCGTGCCGCCCTTCGTGATATCGCCAATTTTGTTCAGACCTCTTTCGAGAGGGCGAGCCGATAGCTGACCGCTTCGGCGATATGCGGGTGTCGGACGGAGGACGATCCGTCGAGATCTGCAATCGTCCGCGCAACCCTTAGGACTCGGTGGTAGCCTCGTGCCGTCAGTCCGAATTTTTCCGCCACTCGGGTTAGAAGGTCGCGCCCCTCTGCATCGGGCGTAGCTACCTCTTCGAGGATCGCGCCTTCGGCCTCAGCGTTGGTGCGTATTCCATCAATCCCTTGATACCTTTGGGTTTGTAGGTTTCGCGCCGATTGCACTCGTGCCGCGACGCTGGCCGAACTTTCGCCCGTCGCGGGCAGGTCGAGGTCGGTAAAGGATACAGGCGGCACTTCGACGCGCAGGTCGAACCGATCCATCAGCGGGCCAGAAATTCGGGCGAGGTAGTCGGCCCCGCAGGCAGGTGCCCGTGAACAGGCGCGGGCGGGATCTGACATAAACCCGCATTTGCACGGGTTGGCCGCCGCGACCAGCATGAACCGACAGGGATAGCGGATATGGGCGTTGGCACGGGCCACGACGACCTCGCCCGTCTCAATGGGCTGGCGGAGCGTTTCGAGCACTTGGCGGTTAAACTCTGGAAACTCATCCATGAACAAAACACCATTGTGGGCGAGGCTGATTTCGCCGGGTTTCGCTCCTTTCCCGCCGCCAACAATCGCGGGCATGGAGGCCGTGTGGTGCGGTTCGCGAAAGGGTCGCGTGCGGCTGATCCCACCTTCGTCCAAGAGGCCAGAGAGCGAATGGATCATCGATGTCTCCAACGCCTCGGCAGCCGTGAGGGGTGGCAATATCCCTGGAATGCGGGCCGAGAGCATGGATTTTCCTGACCCCGGAGGGCCGAGAAGAAATAGGTGGTGCCGTCCTGCCGCAGCGATTTCCAATGCCCGCTTGGCGCGTTCCTGCCCCTTCACATCGCGCAAATCGCGGGCGGTTGGGGCGTGGCTGACCTCACCGGGGAGGGCAGGAGGCAAAACCGCCTTGCCCGTGTAGTGACGGATCACATCGAGCAGAGATTTGGCCCCGAACACAGGTGTCGCGCCGACCCATGCGGCCTCTGCTGCGGATGCAGTCGGGCAGAGAAGAACACGGTCCTCTTCGGCGGCGGCGAGTGCGGCGGGCAGGGTGCCGATCACAGGCACCAGCGTCCCGTCGAGCGACAATTCCCCCAGAGCGACCGTCTCTAAAGCCTTGTCTTTTGGGACGATCTCGAGCGCAGCGAGCAATGCCAGCGCGATGGGGAGGTCGAAGTGTGACCCTTCTTTCGGCATGTCGGCAGGGGACATGTTGACGGTGATTTTGCACGACGGCAGGGCGATCGACATGGCCTCAAGTGCCGCGCGAATACGTTCGCGGGCCTCTGACACGGCCTTGTCTGGCAGGCCCACGATGGAAAACGACGGCAAGCCCGCCATGGTGGCGCATTGCACCTCGACCATGCGGGCCTCAATCCCTTCGAACGCAACTGTGTAGGCCGATGCGACCATGAAAAACCCCGTTAACCAACTCATTCTGGTTAACGGGGCAGGCGTTTAAGTTTGGTTAAAACGGCCAGTCTTTGCGCGGAAGGTTCATTTCATAGGGGAAGGTTTCGTGATTTTCCTTCAACGCTTCAGCCCGCCAGCGCAGGAACGCGGGATCGTTGAGGTGGTTGTCCACATAGGCCTTGGCGGCGTCCGATACGGGCAGACCGTAGCCCGTGATCCGCATCGCAACAGGGGCGTAGAACACATCGGCGAGCGAATATTCACCGAACAGCCAAGGCCCCTTTGCCCCATGACGTTCGCGGGCCATGGCCCAAAGGTATTCAATGCGTTCAAGGTTTTTCAGAACGGGTTCGGGCGCGACAAAGCCCTCCCAGACGTGGCTGATCTGCATGTTGCAGACATCGCGCAACGCGCCAAATCCCGAATGCATTTCGCAGACCAAGTTGCGGGCCAATGCGCGTGCCGCAGGATCGGTTGGCCATAGCCCCGCATCGGGGTGCCGTTCGGCCAGCGTCTCTGCCATCGATAGGCTGTCGGACAGGATATAGCCCTCGGGCGTTTTCGCGGCAGGCACCGTGCGTGCTGGGGCCAGTTCGGCCATGTCTTGGGCCAATGTGCCCGCGTACAGCCCCATCATATGTTCACGATAGGGCAGTCCGAATTTTTCAAACATAAGCCAGCCACGGAGGGACCAGCTGCTAAAAAGGCGATCGCCAATATAAAGATCATACATCATGAGTGGATGCTAAGTCGGGTCGCGTGACAACGCTATCGTTGTTTTGTGCGTGCCATCATCACGGTTTGTGATTGATCCGTTCTGCTGACCACGGTGCGGTCGTGATCTCGGTCACAGAGAGGTTGTCGATCCGATGGCCAAATGCCTCGTATGGGGTGATCGACAGGGCGCGTTGGACTTGGGTCAGGATCATCCCGAAATGACCCACCACGATCAGATCAGGCAGGCCGAGCGCGAGATAACCATCGATGGCTGTGCTAACCCGTGCAGCGACCGCGTTCCAGCTTTCCCCATTCGGGGGCGCAATATCACCTGGCGTTTCCCAATAGGCGCGCATCAGCGGATCATCCGAAAACGTCGCCATTTCCCAATCGCCAAAATGAATTTCTCGTAAAGCAGCGTCATGGGGCAACCGAGGGCGACGGGCTTGGATCGCATCCGCGGTGCTGACCGCGCGGGATAAGTCAGACGATACAACGGGCGCATCGGGCAGGTGATCCGACAGGCGGGCGATGGCATCAACATCGGACAGATCAGCGGGCAGATCTGTCCAGCCCACCATCGCCTTGGCATGGGTGGGCCCATGCCGAACGAGCCAGAGCCGCGTCATTTCAGAACCATCGGCAAACCAGCCGCCACAAATACCACATGATCCGCCGCCGCAGCGATCTGCTGGTTCATTGCGCCGTGGAGATTGCGGAACCGCCGCCCCATGCTCGTCTCTGGCACAATGCCAAGACCCAGCTCGTTTGACACCACCACAACAGGGGCAGGGCAACGGCGGCAGGCTTCGATAAATTCGGGGATCATGGCGTCAATATCCGCCTCCCCCAGCATCAGATTCGTCAGCCAAAGCGTCGCGCAATCGATCAGAACAACGCCGCTCGCGCTCACATTATCGAGAGCCTTTGACATGTTTATTGGTTCTTCGATGGTCGTCCAGCCGTCTCCGCGCTGCACTTTGTGCTGCTCCACCTTGGCGCGCATTTCGTCGTCATAAACCTGCGAAGTCGCAATGTAGAAGCGTTCTAAGCCAGATTCAAAAATCAACTTTTCCGCGTATTTGGACTTACCCGAGGCCGCGCCACCGAACACAAGTGTTAGTTTTTGTAAGGTGAGTTGTGCAGGCATCTGTGATCCATTTCGCAGTGTTGTGCGTAAGCATTGGTAACGATGACAGAAGTCACACACAACAGCCGGCGGGAGATGAGATTATGGCTCTGGATACCACGTCTAACTTTAACATGACACGCCGCGCGATGAAGGCGGAGCTTTTGGATGCTGAAACCGAAGCTCAACTGGCCTACGCGTGGCGCGATCACCGCGATGAAGAAGCGCTCCATCGTTTGACCACCGCCTACATGCGGTTGGCGATCTCGATGGCGGGGAAATTCCGTCGTTACGGTGCCCCGATGCCCGACCTGATCCAAGAGGCCAGCCTTGGTCTGATGAAAGCCGCTGAAAAGTTCGATCCGGACCGTGGCGTTCGTTTTTCGACTTATGCTGTTTGGTGGATCAAAGCGTCGATCCAAGATTTTGTGATGCGCAACTGGTCGATGGTTCGCACAGGATCGACCAGCAGCCAGAAATCCCTGTTCTTTAACATGCGCCGCGTTCAGGCCCGTCTCGAACGCGAAGCCACCGCCGAAGGGATCACCCTCAGCAAGGGCGATCTGCACCTCGCGATTGCGACCGAGCTTGGCGTGCCGGTGCATGACGTCGAGATGATGGATGGCCGTCTTTCGGGATCTGACTTCTCGCTCGATGCGACGCAATCGTCCGAAGATGAGGGGCGGTCATGGGTTGATACGCTCGTCGATGACAGCGAGCAGGCGGCGGAACGGGTCGAGGCCTCGCACGATCAGGAAACCCTGCGTCAATGGCTGACGACTGCGCTGATGGCACTGAACGATCGTGAACGCTTCATCGTGCGCGAACGCAAACTGCGGGACGAGCCGCGCACGTTGGAGAGCCTCGGTGACGAACTTGGCCTGTCCAAAGAGCGTATTCGCCAGCTAGAGGCCGCGGCGTTCAACAAAATGCGCAAGAGCCTTGAAGGTCAGTCGAAGGAAGTGTTGAACTTCCTCGCATGAGAACTGCCCTTGCCCTGATGTTATGGATGGCTGCGCCTGCCATGGCGCAAGACATCCATATCTTGGGCGAGGTGCATGACAATCCCCTGCACCACATCGAACAAGCCAAACAAATCGCAGCTATCGCGCCCTCTGCGATCGTGTTCGAAATGCTGACCCCTGATCAGGCGGCCTTGGCAAACTCCAGCGATCGCCACGATCCCAACCTAGGCGCGATCATCGGTTGGGAAGCGGCGGGCTGGCCCGACTTCGCGATCTACGCGCCGATCTTTGCGGCGAGCGATGCGCCTGTTTATGGCGCGGCGCTCCCTCGGGACACGGTGATCGCGGCGATAACTTCGTCAGCCGCTGAGGTCTTTGGCGAGGGCGCGGAACGCTATGGCCTTACCATGCTGTCCGACGATCTGCGTGCCGTGATGGAGGCCGAACAGGCACAGGCCCATTGCGATGCTCTCCCCGCGGAAATGCTTCCTGGGATGGTAGAGGCGCAGCGTTTGCGCGACGCCCATTTTGCCCGTGTGACCTTAACGGCCTATGGCGAAACTGGTGGACCTGTGGTTCTGATCACGGGCAACGGCCACGCGCGTACCGACCGCGCGGTGCCATCCTACATCGCCCGCGTTCGACCAGAGTTGTCGGTTCATGCGCTGGGTTTGTTGGAAGAAGCCGAGGATGACGCGCCCTTTGACACCGTGATCGTCACTGCCCCCGCAGAACGTGACGACCCATGTGCGGCGTTCCAGTGATTGTTCTTTTCGTTGCCGCTGGTTAGGGTTCCACCAATCGTTCAAAGGGGGCCGTGATGCTGGCTGGCAAACATATCCTACTGATCATCGGCGGCGGTATTGCAGCCTTTAAGTCGCTCGATCTGATCCGGCGTCTGCGCGAACAAGGGGCAGAGGTCACGCCCGTGCTGACCAAAGCAGGGGCAGAGTTCGTGACCCCGCTCTCCGTATCTGGCCTTGCCGCTCGCAAAGTCTATCAGGATTTGTTCGATCTGACCGATGAGGCCGAGATGGGTCATATCGAATTGTCCCGCGCTGCGGACCTCGTTGTTGTGGCCCCTGCAACGGCCGACCTCTTGGCGAAAATGGCGGGCGGTCACGCCAATGATCTGGCGTCGACGCTGTTGATGGCGACCGACAAACCTGTGCTGGTCGCCCCCTCAATGAACGTGCGGATGTGGGAACACGCCGCCACCCAGCGCAATGTCGCGACGCTCAAGGGCGATGGCATGCTGTTCGTTGGCCCGACCGAAGGCAACATGGCATGTGGCGAGTTTGGCTTTGGTCGCTTGGCTGAAGTGCCAGAGATCATCGCCGCCATTGACGCGGCTCTCTCTGACGGACCGCTCAAGGGTAAGCATATCCTCGTGACCTCAGGCCCCACGCACGAACCCATCGACCCCGTGCGCTACATCGCCAATCGGTCGTCAGGTGCCCAAGGCACGGCTGTGGCGCGCGCATTGGCGCAATTAGGTGCAGATGTTGTATTTGTGACAGGTCCAGCCGATGTGCCGCCGCCTGCGGGCGTAAATGTCGTGAAAGTGCAAACCGCCGCGCAGATGCTAGAGGCTGTTCTGGCCGCTTTGCCCGTCGATGTGGCGGTGTTTGCGGCGGCTGTGGCGGATTGGCGGGTTGCCTCAGCCTCTGGGTCGAAGATCAAAAAAGTGAACGGCGCACTGCCCGTTTTGGAGTTCGCAGAGAACCCCGATATCCTCGCAACCGTGAGCCAGATGACCGATGGCCGCCCGCCTTTGGTCGTTGGGTTTGCCGCTGAAACAGACGACGTGATCGCCCACGCAACGGCCAAGCGGGCCCGCAAAGGGTGCGATTGGATCGTGGCCAATGATGTGTCTCCTGAGACGGGGATCATGGGGGGCACCGAGAACGCCGTGACGCTAATCACTGAAACTTCCGCCGAAGATTGGCCGCGCATGGGCAAGGACGCCGTTGCGCAACGGCTCGCTCAGCGGATCGCGGAGGCGCTATGACCACCATGCCGAATATTGTGATCGAATGGCTCGACGGGGCTGATACCGACATCGCGTTGCCATCCTACGAAACGGCGGGGGCGGCTGGTGCGGATGTGCGGGCCAACTTTGCCCCCACCGGTCGGGAGGGTGTCACCATCGAGGCGGGCGCACGTGCGCTGATCCCTTGCGGGTTTCGGATGGAAATCCCCGCTGGCTATGAGGTGCAGGTCCGTCCACGTTCTGGCCTCGCGCTCAAACACGGCATCACCTTGCCGAATACGCCGGGCACTATCGACAGCGATTATCGCGGGCCTGTTGGGGTGATCATCCTCAACACGGGGTCCGAACCATTCCACATCGCCCACGGCGACCGCATCGCCCAGTTTGTGGTCGCACCTGTGGTTCAGGGGCAGTTCACGCTCGGCTCTGGTTTGTCCACAACCGCACGTGGCGAAGGCGGCTTTGGCTCGACGGGGCGTAAATGATCACCGTTTTTGCGATGATTTCGGTCATGTGGGGCATTGGTTGGGCGATGAAAGTTCCCCACCGTGTGCGTTGGGGCATGACGGGTGTTCTGATGGCGGCGGTGCTTTTGGCGAATATCGTTTTGCCCGCTGGCAATCCATTGCGCCAAGCGACTGGTGGCGATGCGCGTCTTTGGGCGCTGATCATCGGCGCGGGTGTTGTGATCTATATTTACCGCCTCGGCCTCGGTTGGATTAAAACCAAGGTCGCCGCTAAGGAACCAGTTGTCACCACCCCGACCAAGACATTTTCGGACAGCGAACTCGATCGCTACGCCCGCCACATGATGCTTCGTGAAATCGGTGGGACGGGGCAGAAACGGTTGAAGCAAGCGAAGGTGCTGGTGATCGGCGCAGGGGGCCTCGGGTCGCCCGCGTTGATGTATCTCGCTGCGGCGGGGGTCGGCACAATCGGTGTCGTGGATGATGACACCGTCGATAACTCCAACCTCCAACGCCAAGTGATCCACACCGATGCCCGTATCGGCCAGCCGAAGGTGCATTCTGCCGCAACGGCGATCAAAGCACTGAACCCGTGGATCGAAGTGCGTCCCTATGCGCGGCGGTTGGACGAGGACACGGCAGAGGCTCTTTTCGCCGACTATGATCTGATCCTCGACGGAACCGACAACTTTGCCACGCGCTATATGGTGAACCGCATAGGGGTGAAACTGGGGAAACCGCTGATTGCCGCCGCGATGACGCAATGGGAAGGCCAGATCTCGGTCTATGACCCAGCCAATGGTGGCCCCTGTTTCCAATGCGTCTTTCCAGAGGCGCCAGCCGCAGGGTTGGTCCCGTCTTGCGCAGAGGCGGGTGTCCTCGGCCCTCTCCCTGGGGTGATAGGGTCGTTGATGGCAGCGGAGGCGGTCAAGCTGATCACAGGCGCGGGCGAAACTCTGCGCGGTCGGTTGATGATATATGATGCACTCTACGCGGATAGCCGCATGATGAAGACCAAATCGCGGGCAGATTGTCCCGTTTGCGGAACATCCCACGACTAGCGTGTGAATGGCTCTGGCGGTTCCCCTTGGACGGACCTAGACTCTGCCCAAGTATAGGAGAACCCGATGACAAACCCGCTGCTGAACGATTGGTCCACCCCCTTTGGCTTGCCACCCTTTGATGCGATTTCTGACGATGATTTCGCACCAGCGGTCGATGCAGCCTTGGCCGAGGCGCGGGCGAATTATGCAGCGATTGTTGCTGAGCCAGAGATCACTTTTGCCAATACGGTTGAGGCGATGGAGCGCACGACAGCAACGCTCGACCGTGTGATGGGGGCGTTTTATGCGCTCGCTGGTGCCGATGCGAACCCCGCGCGCGAGGCATTGATGCGGGAATTTGCGCCGAAAATGTCGGCCTTCTGGTCTGAAGTCACCACCAACGAGGCGCTCTTTGCCCGCGTGGAAACCCTGTGGGAGCAGCGGGATGATTTGGGTCTGAACGCCGAACAGTCGCGTCTGCTCTACCTGTCCTACCGTGGCTTCGTTCGCGCGGGATCAAAGCTCAAGGGCGCAGAGGCCGACCGTCAGACCGAAGTGAAATCGCGTCTCTCTGTCTTGGGCACACAGTTCACCCAGAACCTTTTGGCCGACGAACGGTCATGGTTCATGCCGCTGGCTGAAACCGACCTGAACGGACTGCCGGACTATGTGGTCTCAGCTCTGCGCGCGGCAGGAAAAGACAAGGGCCAGAACGGCCCCGTTGTTACCCTGTCCCGCTCTGTCATCGTGCCGTTCCTGCAAACCTGCCCGAACCGCGATCTGCGCCGCAAATCCTATGAGGCATGGACCGCCCGTGGCGCAAATGGCGGCGAAACGGATAACCGCGCGATTGCGGCGGAAATTCTGGCCCTGCGGGCTGAACGCGCCAAACTGCTCGGCTACGAAGACTTCGCCCATTATAAACTCGAAACCGAAATGGCGGGCACGCCTGACGCGGTGCGCGGTTTGTTGATGGATGTCTGGGGCCCCGCGAAATCCCGCGCCGAAGCGGATGCGCAAATTCTCGAAAACATGCTCCACAATGACGGTCACCAAGGCCCGCTCGAGGCATGGGACTGGCACTATTATTCCGCCATCCGCCGCAAGGCCGAGCATGATCTGGATGAAGCCGAGGTCAAACCGTATTTCCAACTCGACCGCATGATTGATGCCGCCTTTGCCTGCGCCAATCGCCTGTTCGGGCTAGAGTTCAAACCGACCGAAGGGCCGCAATATCATCCCGACGTGCGTCTGTTCGAGGTGACACGCAATGGCGAACATATCGCGCTCTTTATGGGCGACTACTTTGCCCGTGGGTCCAAACGCTCTGGCGCATGGTGTTCTGCGATGCGCAGCCAGAATAAGCTGGATGGCGACGTGCGCCCGATTGTGATCAACGTCTGCAACTTTGCCAAACCAGCCGAGGGGCAGCCTGCGCTGTTGTCCTATGACGATGCCCGCACCCTGTTCCACGAATTCGGCCACGCGCTGCACCAAATGCTGTCGAATGTGACCTACGATTCCATGTCGGGCACATCCGTTGCCCGCGATTTCGTCGAACTGCCGAGCCAGCTCTATGAACACTGGCTCGACGTGCCTGAAGTGTTGGCCGAATTTGCCGTCAACGCGGCAGGAGAGTCGATGCCTGCGGAACTTCTGCAAAAGGTGCTGGGCGCTGCGACCTATGACATGGGATTCCAGACGGTCGAATATGTGGCCTCGGCCATTGTGGACCTCGAATTCCACCTCGGCACACCGCCCGCTGATCCGATGCAGAAACAGGCGGAAGTGCTAGAGGCTATCGGCATGCCCCGCGCGATCCGTATGCGCCACGCCACCCCGCATTTCGCCCATGTGTTCAGCGGCGACGGCTATTCCAGCGGCTACTACAGCTACATGTGGTCCGAGGTCATGGATGCCGATGCCTTTGCCGCGTTCGAGGAAAAAGGCGATGCCTTTGACCCTGAAACCGCTAAAGCGCTTGAGGCGCATATCCTCTCGGTCGGGGGCACTGTGGATGCGGCAGAACTCTACACCCGCTTCCGTGGACGGCTTCCGGGTGTTGAAGCGCTGCTTCAAGGCCGTGGTTTGCTCGACGTCGCGTGATGCTGCGCCGGATTTGGCTCAGTTTTGTAATGCTCTGCCTCGTCGCGGCCTGTTCAGGTCGCCCGGGACCAGAGGTGCTGACCCCGATCCCCGACGTTGCGGACGGGGCGAAGGTGATCCGTATTTACGCGGTCACCACACGCACGGCGGACGAGGCGCCGCTGTTAGGGTTCGACAACACGCCGAGCTTTGAACTGGCCTATCGCTATTACGATATTTCGGTGCCGCCGCACCGTCGGGCAGGGCAGGTGACATGGCCCAGCCGCACCCCCGATCCGTCCAAGCAATTCGTTGTCGTCGGCAGTGGAATTATGGAGCGGCCCGATTTCATGAGCGAGGTCATCGCCCGCAACCGATCCAATGGGTCTGGTGAGGTCGGTATTTTTGTTCACGGCTTTAACCAGCGGTATCAAGAGGCGCTGTTTCGACTAGCCCAATTGACGGCGGATGCGGGTGGCAGCAACGCACCGATCCTCTTTGCATGGCCGTCGAACGGGCGACCGCTCGAATATATCGGCGACCGTCAGGCCGCGATTTTCTCGCGCGAGCCATTGGCTGAACTGATGGACGATATCGTTAAGCGCAACGGTAAAACGTTGATCTTTGCGCACTCCATGGGTGGCTTCCTCACGATGGAGGCGATGCGGACGTTGAAACTCGAAGGCAAGCAATCGACATTGGATAAGTTGTCGGTGGTTCTCGCTGCGCCCGATGTCGATCTGTTCCTCTTCCGTCGCCAGATGGAGGTCATCGGCGAAATGCGCGAACCCTTGTCAGTCCTCGTGTCGCCCGATGATCGCGCCTTATTGCTGTCGTCACGCGTTGGCGGCGGTCGGCCTCGGCTCGGGGCATTGGACGTGAGCGATCCAGAGGTGGCCTCGGTCGCTGAGGATTTTAACATTCGGATTATCGACGTGAGTTCCGTGGAATCTGATCCGCTGCGCCATAGCCGCTATATCAACCTCGCCACGCTCTATACCGCCCTCGAAGGGCAGGCGAGCGGACGCACCGACCTCGCGACGGCAGGGACATTCGTGTTCGATGCGATTGGTCAAGGGCTTTTGCTGCCCGTAAACGTGCTGACGCGGAATTAGGAATAGCGCGCGTCGTCGGGGTGGGGTTCGACCCCGACGGGATCCTTGTGGATCAGAACGTCTGCATTGGTGTGCTTTGCAACAATGGCACGACGAAGCGCGGCACCGATGCTATGCGCCTCTTCCAGCGTCTGCGATCCGTCCAACTCGATATGAAGGTTCACGAAAACGCGGCTCCCTGCTTGGCGGGTTTTGAGGTCGTGAAACCCGTGAACCCCGTCGAAGTTACCCGCGATGTCTGCGATAGAGGCGATGATTTCGTCATCTGCTGCACGGTCCATTAGGGCGTCCCACGCGCCTTTGCCGATCTTGAGCGCGCCGTGGAACATGATCAGCGCCGCGACGATCGCCACCGCGCTATCCACCCAGCCCCAACCGAAATTCGCATTGAGCCAAAGTGCCACAATCGCGCCGATCCCAGGGATCAAGTCGCCAATGTAATGGAGACTATCGGCGGCGACCACGCGGCTCCCTGTTTTGCGGGCGACGTACCGCTGCCATGCGACCAGCATCAGGGTCAGCACAATCGACAGTGCCATCACCGAAACGCCCGCTGACTCCGAGCTGATATGAGCCGATTCAGGTTGTGACAATCGCAACACCGCAGTGCCCAAAATGGCGGCGGCAGAGACGATGATGAAAAGGGACTGACCCAGCGCAGCGAGGTCTTCGGCAGAGGTATGCCCAAAGGTGTGATCGTCGTCTGCGGGCTTTGCTGCATAGGCGATAGCCGCCAATCCGCCCATCGACATCAGCAAATCCAGCGCACTGTCCGCCAGCGTTGCCGCAATGGACAAAGCGCCCGTTGCCCAGAGCGCCCACATCTTTGCCAGCACCAGCGTAATCGCGACGATGACTGAAAACACACCCGCAGAGAGGTTCAGCTTGTTACCAGAAGTCGTCATGCGGGCCCCCTTGCGTTAGGCCGTTCTGTTTAGTCGAGCACTTCGTCCGCGCCAACACCCCAAATCGCCGATTTCGGTGCCCAACCTTTATAACCAGCGGTGCTCAACTGGCACCAGTTCAGGGTGCATTCTTCGATCCGCGCGACGACGCCCGCTTCGAGGATCGCTTCTTGGGGGCTGGATTCGTCTTGGCGTGCGTAGAGCGGCTGCATGTCGGTGTCGATGATCACCGTCCGCACGCCAGACAGCATGATATAGTGGACCCAACCGCCCAATCCGTCACGATCCACCACACGGCGCCAGTTTTCGTATTCGGCAGTCACCTGCAGCGGCATGTCGCGGCGCGCAAAGACCCAATCGATGCGGTGAGAGGTTGATGGCCCACGACGCACGTTGGCCTCATTCGCCTTGAGCGACACAAAACGGGGCAGCGGCAAACCCGTAACAGGACCCGTGCGAAGCTCTGTCTGATCCTCTGCGGTTTCGTTTTCTTCTGCGATGGCAGGCAAAATACCACCGATGAGTGCGATAACCACCGTAAGGGACCGCAGAAAAGAACGCATCTTACCACCTGTTTGCCTGTTTAGACGCAATGGGCGTTTGGCCACTCTTGTATCGCGTCGATCATACGGGCAATCTGCCACTAAGAATGCCTGAAGGAAAGTCACGGAGGGGGCAAATGGCCGGTAAACAACTGAGTGTTGTCGTCACGCGACGGTTGCCTGATGTCGTTGAGACCCGCATGAAAGAGCTATTCGATGCGCGTCTGCGGGATGACGATACCCGCATGACCCGCGAAGAGCTCTTGGCCTTGGTCCCTCAGGCGGATGTTCTGGTCCCCACATTGACCGATAAGATCGACGCAGACGTCATGGATGCCGCCAACGGTCGGCTGCGTTTGATTGCGAACTACGGGGCGGGGGTCGATCATATCGATGTTGAGGCGGCCCGTGACCGCGGGATTATGGTCACGAACACGCCGGGCGTGATGACCGAAGATACGGCCGATATGACGATGGCGCTGATCCTCTCGGTCGTGCGCCGCATCCCCGAAGGCATGACCAAAATGCAAGAAGGGGATTGGACGGGCTGGTCGCCTACGGCCATGCTTGGCGGTCGGATTGCGGGACGGAAGCTCGGTATCCTCGGAATGGGGCGGATCGGTCAGGCGGTGGCCCGCCGGGCTGCGGCTTTTGGTATGTCGGTTCATTACCATAACCGTCGCCGTCTGCGGCCGGAAACGGAACAGGCGCTGAATGCGACGTGGTGGGACAGCCTCGACCAGATGGTCGCGCGAATGGACATCATCTCGATCAACTGCCCGCATACGCCGGGGACGTTCCATTTGATGAACGCCCGCCGTCTGAAACTGATGAAGCCGTCAGCGGTGATCGTGAACACCTCTCGCGGTGAAGTGATCGACGAAAACGCGCTGACACGGATGCTGCGCACGGGCGAAATCGCAGGCGCTGGCCTCGATGTGTTTGAACACGGGACCGAAGTGAACCCGCGATTGCGTGCACTGCCCAATGTCGTTCTCTTGCCGCATATGGGGTCGGCCACGGTTGAGGGACGGATCGAGATGGGCGAGCGGGTGATCCTTAACGCACATACCTTTGCTGACGGGCACCGTCCGCCGGATCAGGTTCTTCCGTGGATGGTGTAACCTCCCTTTACCTACCGTGAATTTGGATTAGCTTCGTTGAACATGGTCCTTTGGG
Organism: Aestuarium sp.; assembly: GCF_023253315.1. Lineage (NCBI taxonomy): Bacteria > Pseudomonadati > Pseudomonadota > Alphaproteobacteria > Rhodobacterales > Paracoccaceae > Aestuarium > Aestuarium sp. The sequence continues at coordinate 30,449 of NZ_JALRGW010000018.1, read as the reverse complement.
AGGAGGAGCACGATGTTCACCGGAGAAGTGCGTCAGGCCGTTGATCGGTCGGTCCTATGTTGGCTCGCCAGCGTCGATGCGAACGGCCAGCCCAACGTCAGCCCCAAAGAAATATTCTGCGCCATCGATGACGTGACCCTGCTGATCGCAGAGATCGCAAGTCCGATATCACGCCGAAATATCGCCAAAAATTCAAAGGTCTGCGTCAGCTTTATCGATGTGTTCCGCCAAAAAGGCTACAAGGTCGTCGGGGACGCGCGGTTGATCCTGCCTGATGAGCCAGAGTTCGACGCCATCGGCGGCCCGATCAAAGCGATGATCGGAACCGCGTTCCCCTTACGCGGGTTGATCCGTGTGGATGCCGTCCGCGTGTCACCCATCGTAGCGCCCAGCTACCAGCACTACCCCGATAGAACTGAGGCAGAGCAGGTGCGGCAGGCGTTCAAGACCTATGGCGTGAGGGCCGTGGATTAACGGTAAACCTCGTCCTCGGTCGGGAAGGCACGGGATTTCACGTCCTCTGCATAGCGACGCACCGAATCTTCGATCATCGGGCCGAGCTGGCCGTAGACCTTAACGAACTTTGGTGTCCAAGGGTTCAGACCCAGCATATCTTCGAGCACTAGGATCTGCCCGTCACAATCCGCCGAAGCGCCAATCCCGATGGTCGGAATGTCGATTTGTTTGGTGATCTTCGCGGCGAGCGGCTCGACCATGCCTTCCAGTACGACGGCAAATGCACCAGCCTCGGTCACAGCGCGGGCGTCCTCTTCGTGGAGCGGCCAGCTATCTTCATCACGGCCTTGGGTTTTGAAACCGCCCATGACATGCGAAGACTGTGGTGTGAGGCCGATATGAGCCATCACGGGAATGCCGCGCTCAACGAGGAACCGAATGGTCTCTGCCATCCGTTTGCCGCCCTCAAGTTTCACCGCGCCACAGCCCGTCTCTTTCATGATTTTGGCCGCATTGCGGAAGGCCATGTTCGGGCTTTCCTCATAGGTGCCAAAGGGCATATCCACAACGATCAGCGCCCGCTTGGTGCCGCGCACAACAGCCTTGCCGTGCATGATCATCAGATCAAGAGGCACGCCCACCGTCGATTCCATCCCATGCATAACCATGCCAAGGCTATCGCCCACCAGAATGAAATCCGCGAACTTATCGACGATCGCCGCGGTATGCGCGTGATACGAGGTTAGCGACACAATCGGCTCACCGCCTTTGCGACGTGCGATTTGCGGCACGGTGATACGGCGGATGGTTTCGGTTTGGGTGCTCATAGGGTGATCTCCCTCTGGTCAATAAGCAGGACAGGGTCGTCTACGGGGCCAAAAGCGGCCGAAATCATGATCCCGATGGTGCCCGATGGGCGACCGGAAACGGGGGCGAGCGTGAGGGCCTGCACGATGTCCACATGCGGATCGCGAGCCCGAGGTTCGGTTTCGATGGTATCACGGATCGTCTGGGCAATCGCCTCTACCGTCGCGCCAGTTCGGGCGGCGGTTTCTGCGGCGATCAGCGAACGGTTCAGGATAACGGCGGCGCTGCGATCCTCTGGCGTGAGGCGCATGTTGCGGGACGACATGGCCAGCCCATCTGCCTCGCGCACGGTGGGAACACCGCAGACCTCTGTCGGGACATCCAGATCACGCGCCATGCGGCGGATCACCTGCAATTGCTGGTAGTCCTTTTCGCCAAAGAAGGCGGCGTCCGGCGAAACCTGGTTGAACAGTTTCGTCACCACAGTGCAGACCCCGCGATAGTGGCCAGGGCGCACCAGCCCGTGCAGCATATTGGCGAGTTTCGTTGTTTCAACGATGGTTTCGGCCCCGTCGGGATACATAATATCAACCGAGGGCATAAAGACCGCGATCACGCCCGCAGCCTCTAGCATCGCGCAATCGGCCGCTTCGGTACGGGGGTATTTGTCGAGGTCGGCCTGCTGTCCAAACTGCGTCGGGTTCACGAAAATCGACGTAATCACGGCGTCGTTTTCGGCCTTCGCTGCAGCGACCAATGACATGTGTCCAGCGTGCAGCGCACCCATCGTCGGAACAAAGCCAACGGTCTGCCCAGATAGGCGCAAATCACGAACGACAGCGCGGACCTCTGCAATGGTTCGACAGATAATCATGTCCCCTCCCAAGGTGTGCTGCGAATGTGTAGCCCCCCTGCCGAACTGCGGCAAGCGGCGGAGAGGGGGAATAACGCTAACGGTGACCTAAGGTCGGACGGTTATTCATTGTACCTGCGACAACCTGTCCGTGTTTGGGGGCTAGCAATCCTGAATTAAAAACTCCAAATATAAAATATAAAAAAATTAGGATATGATAATATGAAAGCCGCAACCCTTGGATTTGTCCTTTTCGCTGGAACAGCAACCGTCGCATTCGCCCAAGGGCCGATGGCAGAGTTCATGAACGAATGGGATGTGGATGCATCTGGCGCTGTCACCATCGAAGATTTCCATGCCCGTCGCGGTGATCAGTTCTATATGTTCGACCTGAACGAAGACGGCAGCATCGACGCCGAAGAACAAGCCAACATGGACGCAACCGTCGCCTCTGCGATGGAAGCAAATCACGGTGATGGTAATGGCAACGGTGGTGGTCATGGTGCGGGTGGTCCGGGTGCGAAAATTCACGCAACGATGACAACCGAATATGCCGATACCAACGGCGATGGCGCGATCAGCGCAGATGAGTGGACAGCCGCAACGGAACGCCTCTTTGCAGAGTTGGACACCACGGGTGACGGCGAACTTTCACCCGCAGATTTTGGTCACTGAGTTACTTCCCTTTGTCAGTGATCGACGCGCCGTTCCTGTGATCAGGGGCGGCGCTTTGTTTTCGGGCTGTCGGTTTTGGACAGTCGTATGTCGTCTGGTTCCGTTATGGCCTGCGAGTTTCGGGCAAAAGTGACGCCAAGTCCAAATGGAGTCGCCAAATGAAAACCCATGTTCGTGCCCTAGTCGTCGGCGGTGGTGCCGTCGGTACCTCGATTGCTTACCACCTTGCCAAAGCTGGCTGGGAAGATGTCATGCTCTTGGAGCGTGACGAACTGACCTCAGGCTCGACATGGCACGCTGCCGGTCTGCTGCCGCTGTTCAACATGTCGTTTGCGACGACTCACATCCACAAATACTCGGTCGATTTCTATAAATCGCTTGAGGCGGAAACTGGCCTGAACGCTGGCTTCTCGATCTGCGGCAACCTGCGTATGGCCCAGACCCAAGAGCGCATGGACGAATATATGCTCTATTCGTCTGTTGCGGAAACCGCAGACGTTTACCACGAATTCCTTACCCCGAACGAGATCAAAGAGCGTTGGCCGCTTGTCCGCACTGACGACCTCAAGGGCGCGCTGTTCCACCCGCAAGACGGTTACATCAACCCTGCTGACGTCACCATGGCGATGGCAAAGGGTGCGCGTCAGCGCGGTGTGATCATCGAACGTAAGTGGCAGGTTGACGGCTACAAATGGACCGGCGACCACTGGGAAGTCACCGTCACCAAAATGGGTGAGCGCGGCGGCAACCTCGTTGCGACCGAAGAATCCACAGTGATCCACGCAGACCACGTTGTGACCGCAACGGGTAACCACGCACAGCGCACTGCGAAACTCTTGGGCATCAAAATCCCTGCGATCCCTGTTGAGCACCAGTTCATCGTGACCGAGCCCGATCCGGCGCTGGTTGAATACCGCGCAAACGGTGGTGCAGAGCACCCGGTTCTGCGTGACGCCGATGCGAAATGGTATGTCCGCGAAGAGCGCGGCGGCTGGATCCTTGGCCCGTACGAGCGCGGCGCACCTGCACGTTTCCAATACGGCGTTCCAGATAGCTTCCGTGCGGACCTCTTCCCGCTCGACCTCGAGCGGATCGAAGAAGAATACATGGCGATGATCCACCGTATTCCGACCTCCGAGACTGTTGGTCTCAAGGACGACTTCAACGGCCCGATCTGCTACACGCCGGATGGCAACCCGCTCGTTGGTCCGGCTCCGGGTCTGCGCAACATGTGGCTGGCTGAAGGTTTCTCCTTCGGTATTACCGCTGCAGGCGGCACTGGCTATTACCTTGCTCAGATGATGGTAAACGGCGAAGCCGAGATCGACATGGCGTCGCTCGACCCGAAACGCTACGGCTCGTGGATGACCACCGATTACGCGGTGAAAAAGAACGAAGAATGCTACGAGCACGTCTTTATTCTCCACCACCCCGACGAAGAGCGCGAAGCTGCACGTCCGCTGCGCACCTCGCCTGTCTACGACCGCCAGAAAAAGCTCGGCGCACAATTCGGCCAAGTCAACGGCTGGGAACGCCCGAACTACTACGGCCCTGTTGATGCACCGTCGTCGTTTGACCACGACAGCCGCAGCTTCCGCCGTGGCGCATGGTGGGAATACGCAGTTGCCGAAGCCAAGGCCGTTCGCGAAACCGCTGGTCTGATCGACGCAACCGCCTTCACCAAACACATCGTCAAAGGCCCAGGTGCGACGGCGTTCCTCGATTGGTTCACCACCAACAAACTGCCGAAGGTTGGTCGTATCAACCTGACCTACGCACTGACCGAAGCTGGCACCACCCGCACCGAATACACCATCGTTCGTCTGTCTGAGGACGAATACTATTTGGTGTCCGCAGGTGCATGGACCGACTACGATGCGGACTACCTGAAGAAATGCATCGAAGACAAAGAAGCCGAGTTTGGCCGTATCGAAATGCAGAACGTGACCACTCAGTGGGGCGTGTTCGCAATCGCAGGTCCGAAGTCGCGCGACATTCTGAAAGAGGTCATCAAAGACGTCGATCCAGATACCGCGCTGTCGAACAAACGTTTCCCATGGCTGTCGGCTCGTCAGATCGAACTGGGCATGTGCCCTGTGAACGCGATCCGCGTGGCTTACACGGGTGAGCTGGGTTGGGAACTTCACCACCCGATCGAAATGCAGAACTATCTGTGGGATCTTCTGATGCCTGCAATGGAGAAGCATGGCGGTAAATTGGTTGGTGCCCGTGCACAGAACTGGCTCCGTCAGGAGAAATCCTACCGCGCATTCGGCACCGAACTGGGCCGTGACGCGACCCCGATCGAAGCTGACCTGCCGCGCTTTGTTGACCTCGGCAAAGAGTTCAACGGCAAAGCTGCGATGGAGAAAATCGGCGTTCGCTCGAAGTGCGTCACTCTGCTGATCGACGGTCCGGCTGATGCGGACCCGTGGGGCAAAGAAGCGCTGCGCGATCTGGACGGTAACTACGCTGGTCGTCTGACCTCGGGCGGTTATTCGGTCGCCTTCGGCAAACAAATCGGCATGGGTTATGTGAAGCCTGCGCTGGCCGAAGTTGGCACGAAGCTCAAGGTTAAGATCATGGGCGAGCTGTGGGATGCGACAATCGTCGAGGACAGCCCCTACGATCCGACAAACGCAAATATCCGCATCGACGGATAACGAAAAAAGGGCGGTCCAAGTGGCCGCCCTTTCAATTTGTTAACAGTTGTCAACTAGTTAACGGAATCTTACTGGCGATAGAGCAGGGATGTGTTCCGCCCCGATGATTGGGTCGCGGCCTGTCACGAGGGCTTCGACCAGATCACGGACGGCAGGGGCGGTGATAAACCCATAGCCGCCTTGCCCGCCGCACCAAAAGAACGTCTCGTCCAGAGGGTCTGGCCCCACGACCAAAACGCGGTCGGGCGAAAATGTCCGCAGACCCGCCCAGTTTGCAATCAGGCGTGTGACCTCCATCGTGACGTTTTCTTCGAACCGCGCGAGCCCTTCGGCGAGGACCATATCGTCAGCCCATGCGTCATGGGGTTCGGTCGGGTCTTCTTCGGCAGGTGACACGATCAGGGCACCCGCGTCGGGTTTCATATACCATTCTTCGCCTGCGCCAAAGACCATCGGCCATGTCGCTGGGTCCATGCCGTCTGGGGCAGGGATGCGGGCCATCGAACGGCGCAGGGGTGTAAATCCAATCTGTGCAATCCCCGCCATTTCCGCAACTTTATCGACCCAAGCGCCAGCAGCGTTGACGATGTGTTTCGCGGCGAACTCGGTCCCGCCTGCGGTTACGGTCCAGCCGTCAGCGGTGCGGGTGATTGCGGTGACAGGGTGGCGGGTGAGGACTTGGCCACCGTGGGCGCGGATGTCCTTTGCGTAGGTTTGCATCAACAGATCGGTGTCGATGTCATAGACGGCCTCGAGGTAGGCAGCCCGCGTGATCGCATCGGTGTCGAGGATTGGACAGAGGGCCTTGGCCTCCACCAAAGTGACCTCAGTGAGGCCCATGTGGGCGACGTCCTCTTCGAAGGCGGATTCTTGCCTTGCGAGACCGACGACCATCACGCCACGGGGGAACAAGGTGCCCGCGTCCTTTAGCCCATCATACGACGCACGGCCCAAGGCTTGAACGGCGGGTTTACCGTAGCTCGGTTCATACAGCGCGGCAGAGCGGCCAGAGGTGTGGTGGCCCAATGTGTCTTCGGCCTCGAGCAGAACGACCGATCCGTGAGGCGCTAAACCTGCGCCCGCAGATAGTCCTGCAATGCCGCCGCCAATAACCAGATAGTCGATCATTTCACCCTCCTTCAGTGTCGGGTGCGACCCTGCCACGGAGTGCGGGAACGAAAAAGGGGGCGCCTGAGCGCCCCCTCAAATTCAGGAAAATCGCCTGATTAGGACGGGATATCGCCTTCGATTCCTTCGACGAAGAAGAACATGCCAGCCAAATCGCCGTCATTGGCAATCTCGCCTTCAGCGAGCCAAGCCGAACCGTCTTGTTTGTTGATCGGGCCAGTGAACGGGTGGTAGGTGCCCGCAGCGATCGCGTCGCGCATGGCTTCTGCTTCTGCTTTGGCTTCTGCCGGAACAGCGTCAGAGATCTCACCGATGCCGACCATGCCAGCGCCGATACCGTCCCAAGTGTTCACGGAGCCCCAAGTGCCGTCGATGACTGCCTGAACGCGTTCGATGTAGTAGGGCGACCAGTTGTCGATGATCGACGAGATGCGTGGCATCGGGCCGTATTCTGCCATGTCAGCAGCCTGACCGAAGGTGTAAACGCCGCCAGCTTCTTTTGCAGCCTGATGCGGTGCGGTGGAGTCGGTGTGCTGAAGAACAACGTCACAGCCCTGTTCGATCAGAGCTTTTGCAGCGTCTGCTTCTTTCGCAGGGTTCAGCCATTCGAAGATCCAGATGACTTTGAATTCGACGTCAGGGTTAACCTTTTTCGCGTGCAGGTAAGCCGAGTTGATACCGCGGATAACTTCTGGAATCGGAACCGACGCGATGTAGCCGATTTTGTTCGACTTGGTGACGCGACCAGCGAGGGTGCCTTGGATCGCGCGGCCTTCGTAGAAACGAGCCGAGTAAACGGATACGTTGTCAGCCTGCTTGTAGCCAGTTGCGTGTTCGAATTTCACATCAGGGAAGTTCGCAGCGACGTTGATGGTCGGGTCCATGAAGCCGAACGAGGTGGTAAAGATGATGTCCGCACCGCCGAGAGCCATCTGCGTGATAGCGCGCTCTGCGTCAGGGCCTTCTGGGACGTTCTCTTGGTAAACGAAGTCTACCGCGTCGCCGAAGTGGTGAACCATTTCCATAGCGGAGTGGTGGTGGTGCTGTGTCCAGCCGCCGTCATTGATCGGGCCGACGTAGATAAAGCCAACTTTGGTTTTGTCCTGAGCGCGAGCCGGAAGGCCGAGTGCTGCAGCCATTGCTGCGCCAGCACCAGTAGCAAGGAGCGTTCTGCGTTTCATATTGTATTCTCCCAATTGGACCAGAGAGCAGACTCTGGCGGTTAGTTTTCGTCCCTCAGGTCGAGGGGTGGAAAGATTTGCCCAGCGATGCGGGCGCACGTCCTGCGCGGATCATCACGAGGACGACGATAGTCGCGAGGTATGGTGCCATCGACAAATATTCTACAGGAATTTTCAAGCCCTCAGCCTGCAAGTTAAGCTGAAGGACAGTAACCCCGCCAAAAAGATAGGCACCTGCGATCAAACGCCACGGCTTCCAGCTGGCAAAGACGACGATGGCGAGCGCGATCCAGCCAGCGCCAGCGGTGATACCGTCGATCCACTGGGGCACACGCACGAGGCTGATGTAGGCACCCGCGAGGCCCGCACAGGCTCCACCGAACATGATGGCAAGGACGCGGACGGCGCGGACGTTATATCCCAGCGCGTGGGCGGCATCGTGGTTTTCGCCAACTGCCCGAAGGATCAGGCCTGCGCGCGAGTATTTGAGGAAGGCCCAGACGCCCGCGACGATGGCGACGCTGAGGTAGACCATCACATCGTGCTGGAACAGGATCGGGCCGATGACAGGAATATCAGCGAGCAGCGGGATGTGAAGCTTGGAAACGGTCAGATCTGGCGACCCTTTCGCGCCTTGACCGATCAGCGATGACAGGCCTAGACCGAACATCGTCAGGCCAAGTCCCGTTGCAACCTGATTGGTCAGCAGGAACTGGGTCAACACGGCAAAGATCAGCGACAAAGCCGCGCCCGCCGCTGCAGCGCCGACAAACCCGAGGTAGGGGTTCCCGCTGGAATGGCCAGCTATATAGCCGCAGACCGCGCCAACGATCATCATCCCCTCAACGCCGAGGTTCAGGACGCCAGAGCGTTCGACGACCAATTCGCCAATCGCAGCCAAGAGGATCGGGGTCGACGCAACCATAAGCGCCGCAAGTAGGAGGATCGGGTTGATATCCATTAGCGCACCTCTGCCTTGCCGATTTTGAAACGGTAGTTGGTCAGAACGTCCACGGCCAAGAGGCAGAACAGCAGCATCCCTTGGAACGTCAGGATCGCGGCTGAGGGGAGGTTCAGTTGGGCTTCGGCGGCTTGACCCCCGATATAGGTCAGCGCCATCAACAGCCCCGCGAGCAGGATGCCGATGGGGTTTAGGCGTCCGAGGAAGGCCACGATGATCGCGGTAAAGCCATAGTAGGACGGGAACGACCCGAGGATTTGACCTGAGGGGCCAGCGACCTCGAACAAACCTGCAAGGCCAGCCATCGCGCCAGAAAGGCCGAGGCAGACAATGATCAGCTTGTTCGCGTTCACGCCAGCAAAGCCAGCTGCACGGGGGCTTTGCCCTGCGAGGCGGACGTTAAAGCCGAACTGGTGACGGGTGAACATGACATAGGCCACGACCACGGCAAAGACGGCGGTCAATGCGCCCCAGTGGAAACCCGTCCCGCTGATCAGGTCGAGGTTTGCGGCGGCGGGATATTGGCGCAGGTTGCGGCTGCCCGGCATGCCGTAGCCTTCGGGGTTGCGCAATAGGCCGATTGAGAAGGCCTTGATCAACACTTCGGCCACATAGACCAGCATGAGCGACACAAGGATTTCGTTGGTCTTAAAGAACACACGAAGGAGCGCGGGGATCATCGCCCAGAGGAACCCACCCAAGGCCCCCGCGATAATCATCAGCGGGAACAGAACCCAGCGGGTGTCATAAGGGTAGACCGCCAGTGCTACGCCAGCGCCGCAGATCGCACCGATGATGTATTGTCCTTCGGCACCGATGTTCCAGATGCCTGCACGGAATCCGAACGACAGGCCCACGGCGATCAGCACAAGGGGGGCCGCCTTTTTCACCACCTCTGGGCGGTAGAAATGCGCGAACTGGCCAAAGACTGGGTCCCAGAAGATGGTTTTGATTGCGATGACGGGGTCTTTGCCCAAGATCGCGAAGAGCCCCATCCCGAGGATGATGGTCAGCACCACAGCGAGGAGTGGTGCGCCATAGGACCAGTTTTTCGACGGCTGTGGCCGTTTCTCAAGCCTCAACATGAGCGGCCTCCATATCATGTGCGCCACCGAGCATTAGACCGATCCTCTCCATCGTGAGGCCAGCGGTAGGCACGGCGGGGGACAGGGTGCCTTCGTTCAGGGCAGCAAAACGGTCGGCGATTTCCAAAATCTCGTCGAGGTCTTGGGAGATAACAACAACGGCAGAGCCTTCGCCCGCGAGGTCCAAGAGCGCCTGACGGATCGCAGCGGCGGCAGAGGCATCAACGCCCCATGTCGGCTGGTTCACGACCAGAACGCGCGGCTTTTGTAGGATTTCCCGCCCGATCACGAATTTCTGGAGATTGCCGCCAGAAAGCGCACGGGCCGCGGTCTCTGGACCAGGGGTCCGCACGTCAAAACCTTCGATCACAGAGAGGGCAAAGTCGCGGGCGCTCGGCCAATCAAGGAAGCCGTTTTTCGAAAGGCCCAACCGCGTCTTTGCCGTCATGAGCGCGTTTTCTGTGAGCGTCATATCGGGGGCGGCGGCGTGACCGTTGCGTTCCTCGGGCGCGGCGCAGAGGCCGATTTTGCGGCGTGTGTTCGGGTCGAGGTCGCCAATGGCCTGACCGTCGAGCGCCACCATCGCAGCGTCGACCGGCATTTCACCAGAGAGCGCCGCGACGAGTTCGTCCTGACCGTTGCCTGCAACACCGCCGATGCCGAGGACTTCACCTGATTTCACAGAAACGCAGATGTTTTTCAGGGCGGTGCCGAATTGATGCGGGGCGGGGGCGGTAAGGCCCTCGATCACCAGAACATCGTCGCCCAGTGCTTCGCCATCGCGTTTCGGCGTCATCAGCGTGGTGCCCACCATCAGTTCCGCCATATCGCGGCTGGTGGTTTCGCGGGGATCACAGGTGCCGACGACCTTGCCCAGACGCAGAACGGTTGCGTGTTCGCAGAGCGCACGGATTTCTTCGAGCTTGTGCGAGATGTAGAGGATCGACGTTCCCTCGGACGCCAAAAGGCGGAGGGTGCCAAAGAGAATCTCTACCTCCTGAGGGGTCAGAACACTGGTCGGTTCGTCCATGATCAGGAGTTTCGGGTCTTGGAGTAGGCAGCGAATGATCTCGACCCGCTGACGTTCACCCGCCGACAGATCACCGACGATGCGGTCGGGCGACAGTGGCAGGCCGTAGTTTTCTGATACCTCGCGGATGCGCTGAGCGAGCTCGCGTTGTTTCGGCGGATTCTCCATACCGAGGGCGATGTTTTCCGCGACGGTCAGGGCATCAAACAGGGAAAAATGCTGGAAAACCATAGCGATACCAGCGGCGCGTGCGGCGCGGGGATCAGTTGGGGTAAAGGGCGAACCCTCTAGCGTCATGGTGCCAGCATCGGGGCGAACGAGGCCGTAGATCGTTTTGACGAGCGTCGATTTGCCCGCGCCATTCTCACCGAGGAGCGCGTGGATTTGGCCTTTGCCAATGGCAAAACTGATGTCGCTGTTGGCGACGACGCCCGGATAGGCTTTGGTCAATCCCTGTAGGTCGAGAAGCGTCACGTTGTCCCCGTTTCTTTGTCTTGGTCGCTATCTGCCCGCGCAAGCAGGCGTGTGGCAACCCCCAAGGCAATCGCCTGTGGGTGTTTTCCTAACGTCGGATCGCCTATTGGGCAGGCAATGCGCGAAAATTGTGCAGGTGAATGACCCAATGATGTCAGTCTGTTACGGAAGCGTGCCCATTTTGTGGCCGACCCGATGAGCCCAAGCGCAGAAAATCCGCGCGACAAAAGCGCATGGCATAGGTCGAGGTCGATTTGGTGACTATGGGTCAGGATGATGTGCTCTGCCGATTTCGGCGCATGGGCGGCCAAGAGGGGCGGATCGGCGGCGATGACCTTTGTCACGTCTGCGGGGATCGTTTTGGGGAACCGATCGCGGGCGATGTCGACCCATGTGATCGAAAGGTCGGGCAGCGGCGCGAGGACATTGACCAGCGCTCGTCCAACATGGCCAGCGCCCCAGACCCAGAGGTCACGAGTTTGGACAGGGGCGGTTTCGATCAGCCAACCCTCGACGATCAGGGGCACCAGTTGCGGTGGCATGGTGGCCAGCCGATTGGCCATTTTCGCGGGTAACGTCGATGCGGGGCGAAGGGGCCGCGCGTAGGGCAATTCGCTGGGCAGCGACTGCGCGTCAAAGACCTCAATCACCAAGGTCACGGAACCCCCGCAGCATTGCCCCAGTTCAGGGCCAAGCGGGTAAGTCCGTTCGCTGATCCCGCCGCGCCCAATCATAGCGCGGGCATCGCGCACCGCGTCCCACTCTAGCCGACCACCGCCGATGGTGCCGTCTTGCCCGTCTTGCCAAACGACCATCGAGGTTCCCGCCTCACGCGGCACCGAACCCGCCGTGCGCGTCACAAGCACGCGGGCAAAGGGGCCACGCGCTGCGCAGTGGCGCAAGTATGTCAGGTCGAACGTCACGCCTGCACCCGTTTCACAGCCATTAGGATACGCTCTGGTGTGGCGGGAGCGTCGAGGTCAGGATAGCGATCCCCGCAAGCGGCGACAGCATCCGAGAGCGCAAGGAAGGCCGAGATGCCCAGCATGAACGGCGGCTCGCCCACGGCTTTGGACCTGTAAATCGTGGCTTCGGGGTTTTCGCCGTCGACGAGGTCTACGTTGAATATGGGCGGTCGGTCGGAACAGGCAGGGATTTTGTAGGTCGAGGGCGCGTGTGTGCGCAGCCGACCGTGGTCATCCCAAACCAGTTCTTCGGTGGTGAGCCAGCCTGCGCCTTGAACGTAGCCGCCTTCGACTTGGCCCTTGTCCAGCGCGGGGTTCAGCGATGCGCCGACATCGTGCAGAACGTCCGCCCGCAGGATACGGTTTTCACCTGTGAGCGTATCGATGACGACTTCGGTGACGGATGCACCGTGGGCAAAGTAAAAGAACGGTCGCCCTTTGCCAGCCTCGCGGTCCCACGAGAGGTCTGGGGTTTTATAGAACCCTGTGGCGGATAGCCCAACGCGGGCCTGATAGCACCGCATCGCAGCCTCGGCGAAGGTGATGGATTGGCCGTCCCACGTGACCATACCGTCCGCGAATGCGACGGACGCGCCTTGGCCCAAGAACTCTGCCATGCGGGTGCGGATGGCATCGCAGGCGGCGAGGACCGCCATGCCGTTGAGGTCGGACCCAGAGGAGGCAGCGGTGGCCGAAGTGTTCGGAACCTTCGCCGTGTCGGTCGCGGTGATTTTGACGGTTTCCGTTGAGACGCCAAACCGCGCGGCGGCGACTTGGGCAATTTTCTGGAACAGGCCCTGACCCATCTCTGTCCCGCCGTGGTTCAGCATGATGGAGCCGTCTTGGTAAACGTGGACCAGAGCGCCTGCTTGGTTCAGGTGGGTGAGGGTGAAGGAGATGCCGAACTTTACAGGGCTAAATGCGATGCCCCGTTTCAGGACCGGAGAGTTCGCATTCCACGCCGCGATCTGCGCCTTGCGGTTTTTATAGTCAGACGTTTCGAGCAGCCGTTCCGTCATGGAGTGGAGGAGGAAATCTTTGACCTCCATCCCATAGGGCGTGGTGTTCGGTTCTGGCCGATGGGTTTTGGGTGAAAACTCGGCCCCAAAGGGTTTGCCTGTGCCGATCGCTTTGGCTTCGGCGCCTTTGGCTGGGGCGTAGTAATTCAGGCGGCGCACCTCAACGGGGTCCATGTCGAGGTCATGCGCGATGTGGTCCATCACCCGTTCAATGCCCAGAACACCCTGCGGACCACCAAAGCCACGGAATGCGGTGGCGGACTGCATGTTGGTTTTCAGGCGATAGGACGTGATGGTTGCGTGTGGCAGAAGATAGGCGTTGTCTGAATGCAGCATCGCACGGTCCGCGACCGGCCCCGTTAAATCCTGCGCCCAGCCACCGCGGGTGATTTGGGTAAAGGCGATCCCCTTGATCCGACCCTTGTCGTCAAAGCCGACCTCATAGCCGATCCGAAAATCATGGCGTTTGCCTGTGATCACCATATCGTCGTCGCGGTCGTAGCGCATTTTACAAGCGCGGCCGGTTAGACGGGCTGCAACGGCTGTGGCAACGGCGAGCGCGTTGCCTTGGCTTTCTTTGCCGCCAAAGCCGCCGCCCATCCGACGGCATTCGACGCGGACCGCATGCATCGGCACGCCCAGCGCGTCGGCGACCTTGTGTTGGATTTCGGTCGGGTGCTGGGTCGAACTGTGAACGACCATGTCCCCGTTATCTTGGGGGAGGGAGAGGGCTGCTTGACCCTCAAGGTAGAAATGTTCCTGCCCACCCATGTCGAACTGACCAGTCAGGCGGCGGGGGGCAGTTTCAATCGCGGCCTTCGCATCGCCTTTGGACCACGTGCGCGGCCCACCTTCAAAGAAGCTACCAGCCGCCATCGCGTCCTCGACCGAGAGAATCGGTTTTTCTTCTGCGATCTCGATTTTAGCCAGACGGGCCGCTTTGCGGGCGTTCAGGTGGCTATCGGCGACGACCATGAAAATCGGTTGGCCGACGTAGTGAACCTGACCAACAGCGAGCAAGGGTTCGTCGTGGATCGACGGGCTAACATCGTTTGAAAACGGCAGGTCATCGGCGGTGAGGACGGCGACGACGCCTGTGGCTGATTTAACGGCTGAAAGGTCGAGCGAGGTGATCGTTCCGCGCGCTTTGGGCGACTGACCAAATGCGATGTGCAAGCAATCGCGCGGCGTGGGGATGTCGTCGATATACCGCGCAGAGCCAGTGACATGGAGCGGGCCGCTATCGTGGGGGAGGGGTTGGCGAACGGTCATACCTCGACCTCCAACACGTTGGTCGGCAGGCCAAAGGACTGCGCGAAATAGCGGCGCAACATGCCTCTGGCGGCCTCTAGTCGGTAGGCGGCGGAGGCGCGCATATCGGACATTGGGCTGTAATCGGTGCCGAGCGCATCGCAGGCGGCATCCAATGTGGCCTCGGTCCAAGGTTGCCCGATCAGTGCGGACATCGTAGCGCTGGCCAGTTTCGGCGTTCCCGCCATCCCGCCAAAGGCGATGCGTGCGGCTGTGACGTTTCCATCGCTTACTGTGATGTTAAAGCATCCGCAAACGGCAGAGATGTCTTGGTCGAACCGTTTGGAGAGCTTGTAACACCGCAGGTCTGGGGCGGACTTCGGGATCGTTACGGCCTCGACGAATTCGCCAGCTGCGCGGTCCTGTTTGCCGTATTCGATAAAGAAGTCTTCGATCGGGAGGTCGCGGCGGGTGTCGCCTTTGCGCAGGTGCAGCGTTGCGCCCAGCGCGATAAGGGCAGGCGGGTTGTCACCAATGGGCGATCCGTTTGCGATGTTGCCGCCGATTGTGGCAGCGTTGCGGACCTGTTCGGACCCATAGCGGCGGATCATTTCGGCGTAGCTGGGGTGGTGTTCGGCCATAAGGGTGCGAACATCTGTCATTGAGACACCCGCACCGACGCGGATCGCGGTGTCCGTGACCTCAACGGTTTTCAGGTCGTCGCATTGGTTGAGGAAAATCACCTGATCCAGATCGCGGAGCTGTTTGGTCACCCAAAGCCCCACATCCGTTGCCCCTGCCACGAGCGTCGCGTCAGGATTGGCGAGGTAAAGCGCGGCGAGGTCGTCGCTGGTTTTCGGCGCAGGGCCTGTCGGCTGTTGTGCTGCGACCCATTCGGCGTCCCGTTTCAACCACTCTGGCAGGGCGGCGCCCTCGGCGGAACGGGCGGCGCGGATGATCGGGGCGTAGCCCGTGCAGCGGCAGAGGTTGCCCGCAAGGACGGTGTCGTGATCGGTGCGGCCTTGGGCGTGACCCGCGACCATAGAGGCCACAAACCCCGGTGTGCAGAACCCGCATTGGCTGCCGTGTTGATCAACCAAAGCCTGCTGAACGGCGTGTAGTCCGTCTTTGCCGATGCCCTCGACCGTGCGGACAGCTTTGCCGTTCAGTTGGGGCAGGAACAGGATGCAGGCGTTCAGGGCACGCACAGAAGTGCCATCTTGCACGACGACCGTGCAGGCACCACAATCGCCTTCGTTACAGCCTTCCTTGGTTCCTGTGAGGCTGCGATCTTCGCGCAGCCAATCGAGTAGGGTCCGTGTCGCGGGTTGCGAGACAAGGACTGTCTCTCCGTTGAGAAGAAACGATACCTCCATAGGGTCTTGACCTGCCGCCTTACCAAAGGTCCAGAGAATGTCATTGGGCATCGATGCGGCGTAGAGGCCCACTCTCTTTATCCCTCTGATCAAAGCGATGCTTTCCTCAGTTGGCAAGAATTTTGTGTTGTAACCTGCCGTCCTTTGCGTCAGTTGCCCAAAATTTGCGCGGTGAAATTGCGTGCATTTGATGCTTTTACATCCCCAACGCTGGCCATATCCTAGCCACATGACCAGCCAGCCACGATTCATCCATCTTCGCGTTCACACGGAATATTCGCTCCTTGAAGGGGCGGTGCGGGTGAAAAAGTTGTCAGGCATGGCGGCGGATATGAACATGCCCGCGGTCGCTGTGACCGATACGAATAACATGTTCTGCGCGTTGGAGTTTTCCGAATACGCGAGCGGGGCAGGTATCCAGCCGATTATCGGCTGTCAGGTCGATCTGGCTTATACCACGCCCGAACCGGGAAAGCGTCCCGATGATCCAGCGCCGATTGTGCTGCTGGCCCAGTCAGAGCGCGGGTATGAAAACCTGATGAAACTGAACAGCGTTCTTTATGTGGACGCTGGTGGGCGGTTGCCGCAGGTCGAGGTCGCGGACCTTGAAAGGTATTCCGAAGGGTTGATTTGTTTGTCTGGTGGACCTGATGGTCCGATTGGGCGTCTTTTGCGGGCAGGTCAGCGTGGTAAGGCTGAGGCGTTGCTGTCGCAAATGAAAGGGATTTACCCTGATCGCCTCTATGTCGAACTTCAGCGCCACCCCCAAGAAGACGGTCTGCCCGAAGCAGAGCAATTGTCAGAGCGCGGTCATATTGAAATGGCCTATGCTATGGAATTGCCGCTCGTCGCGACCAACGATGTCTATTTTCCGAAGCCTGACATTTATGAGGCACACGATGCGCTGATCTGTATCGCGCAGGGGGCGTATGTCGATCAGGCCGAACCGCGTCGGCGGCTGACCCCTCAGCACTATTTCAAATCGCCCGAAGAGATGGCGACCCTCTTTGCCGATCTTCCCGAGGCGCTGGAAAACACGGTCGAGATCGCGAAACGCTGTGCGTTCAAGGCCTACAAACGCAACCCGATTTTGCCGAAGTTTGCCGATGATGAGGTTGTTGAACTGCGTCGTCAGGCCAATGAGGGTTTGAAGGCACGACTGGCGGTTATTCCTCATGCGGTGACGGTTGAGGAGTATCAGGCACGGCTCGATTTTGAGTTGGATATCATCGAGGGGATGGGATTCCCTGGCTACTTCCTGATCGTTGCTGACTTTATCAAGTGGTCCAAGGATAACGGCATCCCGGTCGGTCCGGGCCGTGGTTCGGGTGCGGGTTCGCTTGTGGCTTATGCGCTGACGATCACCGACCTTGATCCGCTGCGCTATAGCCTTCTGTTCGAACGCTTCCTTAATCCCGAACGTGTGTCGATGCCTGACTTCGACATCGACTTCTGCATGGATCGTCGCGAAGAAACGATCCGCTACGTGCAGCAGAAATATGGCCGTGACAAAGTCGGGCAGATCATCACCTTTGGTGCGCTGTTGTCTAAGGCTGCGGTGCGCGACGTTGGGCGGGTGTTGCAAATGCCCTACGGGCAGGTGGATCGTCTGTCCAAGATGATCCCTGTCGAGGGTGTGAAACCTGTCAGCATCGAACAGGCCCTGATCCAAGAAGAACGCCTGCGCGAAGAGGCCCGCAACGAAGAAGTCGTTGATCGGCTTTTGACCTACGGGACCAAGATCGAAGGCCTGTTGCGGAACGCATCGACCCACGCGGCGGGTGTCGTGATCGGGGACCGTCCGTTGGATGCCTTGGTGCCGCTCTATCAGGATCCGCGCTCTGACATGCCTGCGACCCAGTTCAACATGAAATGGGTTGAACAGGCGGGGCTCGTAAAGTTCGACTTCTTGGGCCTAAAGACCCTGACCGTCATTCAGTCTGCGATGGATTTGATCTTTAAATCGGGTCGCCCGCTGCATGTCGCGGCGGATGGCACGCAGCTTTATGAACCTGCCGAAGGGGCAGAGAACGAGATCAACGCCATCCCGCTTGAGGATGAAAAGACCTACAAGCTCTATTCGGCTGCGAAAACGGTCGCGGTGTTCCAGGTGGAATCCACGGGTATGATGGACGCCCTAAAACGGATGAAGCCGACCTGTATCGAGGACATCGTGGCGCTTGTGGCGCTCTATCGTCCGGGTCCGATGGAGAACATTCCCGTTTATTGTGATGTGAAACACGGTCGCAAAGAACTCGAGTCGATCCACCCGACCATTGACCACATCCTCGCCGAAACGCAGGGCATCATCGTTTATCAGGAACAGGTGATGCAGATCGCGCAGGTCATGGCGGGTTACTCGCTTGGCGGCGCGGACTTGCTTCGCCGTGCGATGGGTAAAAAGATCAAAGAGGCGATGGACGCCGAACGTCCGAAATTCGAAGAGGGCGCGGCAAAGAACGGTGTCGATAAAAAGAAGGCATCGGAAGTTTTCGACCTTCTCGAAAAATTCGCGAACTACGGCTTTAACAAATCCCACGCGGCGGCCTATGCGGTGGTGTCGTATCAGACAGCATGGCTCAAGGCGAACCATCCGGTCGAGTTTATGGCCGGCGTGATGAACTGCGATATTCACCTGACCGACAAGCTGTCGATCTATTTCCAAGAGGTGAAAAAGGGGCTTGGGATCGACTATATCCCGCCCTGCGTGAACCGCAGTCTCGCGACGTTTGACGTGGTCGATCAAAAACTCGTCTATGCGCTGGGCGCGTTGAAAAACGTGGGCGCGGATGCAATGCGGCTGGTGGTCGAGGGACGCGGTGATAAACCCTTTGCGACGCTGTTTGATTTCGCGCGGCGGTGTGACCTGAAACGGATCGGGAAACGTCCGCTCGAGATGCTCGCACGGGCAGGGGCGTTTGATCAGTTAGACAGCAACCGCAAGCGGGTCTTTGACAGCCTAGAGGCCTTGGTCGGTTATTCGGCCGCTATTCAGGATCAAAAGACATCGAACCAAGTTTCGCTCTTTGGTGAGGCGGGCGACGACCTGCCAGAGCCACGATTGGCGAATACGCCCGACTGGCTGCCTGCGGTGCGACTGGCCGAGGAATATAAGGCGATTGGTTTTTATCTGTCAGGTCACCCGCTGGATGACTACATGACGGCGCTGAAACGCAATCAGGTTCTGTCGCTCGACGAAGTGATGGCGAAGGCTGAACACGGTGCCTGCGTTGTCAAAATGGCAGGCCACGTGGCAGGGCGTCAGGAACGCAAATCCGCGCGGGGCAATCGTTTTGCCTTTGCGCAATTGTCCGATCCGACGGGGGCTTATGAGGTCACGATTTTCTCGGATACGTTGGACGTGTGCCGCGATCATCTGGAGACGGGCAATAAGGTCGTTCTGACGGTCGAGGCGACGATGGAGTCTGACCAGCCAAAGCTTTTGGCGCGGTCGATTGTGCCGATTGATACGGTGGTTTCTGATCTGACATCCTCGGCCTTGCGGGTCTATGTGAACGAACCTCAGGCGGTGTCGGCGATTTCCACGGTTCTGGAGGGTGCAAAGACGCAAAAACTGCGTGGTGCCCGTGGACCTGTGATCCTGACGTTGATGACCTCTGGCGACCTTGCCGAAATTGACATCGATCTGAGCGAAGATTTCCCGATCAACCCCGAGATCAAAGGCGCCTTGCGGTCCTTGGATGGGGTCATGGATGTGGTCGAGGCCTAGGCGCACTTTTGCCCGCGGCTAAGGTCGCGGGTGGACCATCGGGGGTATCGTGTTAAAACGCGGGACCACTCGGAAGGGACCCGCCATGTTAAACCGCCTTTTTGCTATCGCCTCTGTCGGGCTGTTGGCGGGCTGTATGTCCCCGCTGGATAAGGTGGGTCGTCTGGATGAGGTCGAACTGGCCACCGATGCGCCCGAGGCGGCAATTGCCGCTGAGACCGATGTGACAGTCGCCGAGGATATTGAGGAAAAGCGCGGGTTTTTCGGGCGGATATTTGCGGGCAATGCTGATGCACCTGATGAGGCTGTTGTGGTGGATGACACCCCAGAGGCCGAGGTCGAATTGGCCGCGGTTGAAGTAACTGAGCCAGTCGATGACCTTGATCCCGAAACTCCTGCGGCTCGTGGCGGTTTCTTTGGCCGCATGTTCGCGCGGAATTCGGATGAACCTGAAACACCAGCAGAGCCAGCCGATGCGGTACCGATTGGGACTTTCCTTCCCTATGGTGTGATTGCGCCCGTTTGTGGGGTTTCGACCTCTGACATGGGGCAGAAGGTGGAATCGGTCGCGGGTTACACGGTTTATGACGCGGGCGGTGACACGTCGGTTCCGCGCACGCATTATATCACAGGTTTCGCGGATGGCTGCGCACGGCAGGTCACGGCGGCGGTTGTGATGTTCGGCGACGTGGGCACACATGAAATGGTACGCTACCTGACGCCTGAATCGGCGCTACCCTATACGGACACCGACAGCACTTATGAGGCGATCAAATCATCGGTTTGCCGCGTGGGGCATGGCGAACCTTGCGGCGCGCAACTGGACGCGCTGGGGCGGAATACGGTGTTTATGACGGTGTATGAGACCTTTGGGACCAATCCCGAATGGACCAATATCCTGCTGCATAACGGTGATGTCGCCGCTATCGACGAACACTGATTACCAATGCGGCGGGCGTTGATCGGCCAGTGGGACGCCGTCGCCTGACGCGGCTTCGCGTTCGGCCTCACGCTCCATCAGCAGGCCAACGCGGCGCATCACGAGAGCGAGTTCGCGTTCCTGACGGGCCACAACATCCGACAGATCGTCGACGGTGCGGGTCAGGTGAGCGATTTTTTCTTCGAGGTCGGTAATATTTGTCATATCGCCGAGATAGCACGTCTGATGTGACCCCGCCAGTAACCTGCAACCTTCGCGTTGCCCTTAGGCCATTGGCGGGTTAAACGCAGACCCGATAGCCGACCCTCGAGGAATAAGATGGCCAAGGTAAAGAAACAGCCCCGCCCCAAGGCAGAAACGCCCAAAGGTTTCCGTGATTACTTCGGTGCAGAAGTCACCGAGCGGAGCCATATGCTCGGTCAGATTGCCGAAGTGTATCATCGCTACGGGTTTGAGGCGCTGGAAACCTCGGCTGTTGAGACCGTTGAGGCGCTTGGTAAATTCCTGCCTGACGTGGATCGCCCAAACGAGGGTGTGTTCGCTTGGCAAGAGGATGAAAAGGACTGGGTCGCGCTGCGCTATGACCTGACCGCACCGTTGGCGCGTGTGGCCGCGCAATATCGCAACGATCTGCCGTCGCCTTATCGTCGCTATGCGATGGGTCCCGTTTGGCGCAATGAAAAGCCGGGTCCGGGTCGGTTCCGTCAGTTTTATCAGTGCGATGCGGATACCGTTGGATCGCCGACCGTTGCCGCAGACGCAGAGATTTGCGCGATGCTGTCCGACACGCTGGAAACCGTGGGTATTCCGCGTGGTGATTACATCGTGCGCGTGAACAACCGCAAAGTGCTGAACGGCGTGATGGAAGTTGCTGGCGTTTTGGACCCGACCGATCCCGATAAGTTCGTTGATGAACGTGGCATCGTTTTACGCGCCATCGATAAGTTCGACAAATTCGGCGAGGAGGGCGTGCGCCTTCTGATCGGCAAAGGCCGAATGGACGACTCTGGCGACTTTACCAAGGGTGCTGGTCTGTCGGACGAACAGGCCGATATCGTCATGGGATTTATGAATGCACGTCGCGAAAGCGGGGCGGCTACGGCTGCGCGTCTGCGCGAGTTGGTTGGCGCGTCCGTCGTCGGCAACGACGGTGTGAACGAGCTTGAGTATATGGCAGAGCTTTTGGATGCGCAGGGCTATGGATCGGATCGTATCCTGATCGACCCGTCGGTGGTGCGTGGCCTTGGCTACTACACTGGTCCCGTTTTCGAGGCTGAGCTGACCTTTGAAATCCTCGACGAAAAAGGGCGTCCGCGTCAGTTCGGGTCCGTATCTGGCGGTGGTCGTTACGATGACCTCGTGAAACGGTTCACGGGTCAAGAAGTCCCTGCAACCGGTGTCTCCATTGGTGTTGACCGTTTGCTGGCAGCGCTGCGCGCCAAAGGGCGGATGAGCAATGAGGCCATCGGTCCCGTTGTTGTGACCGTGATGGATAAGGACCGCATGGCGGACTATCAGGCGATGGTCGCGGAACTGCGCAACGCGGGTATTCGGTCTGAAGTTTATCTGGGCAACCCCAAGAACTTTGGCAACCAGCTGAAATACGCGGACAAACGCAATTCTCCGATCGCTGTGATTGAGGGTGGTTCTGAAAAAGAGAACGGCGTTGTGCAGATCAAGGACCTGATCCTTGGTGCGCAGATTGCGCAGAACGCAACGCTCGACGAATGGAAAGAACGCCCCAGCCAGTACGAAGTGCCGCGGGGTGATCTGGTGGCGAAGGTGCGTGAGATTTTGGAAAGCCAGAAGAAATGACAGGCTTGATCCAAGCAAACGCCGAGGCGCGCCGTATTCGTGCGCTGTTTGAGGCGCAGGGCGCACAGGTCGTTGAGACGGATATCCTCCAGCCCGCTGAGACGCTGTTGGACCTCTACGGCGAAGACATCCGTGCCCGCGCCTATGTGACTTACGACGGGTTGCGCGGTGAGATGATGCTGCGCCCTGACTTTACGGTTCCTGTGGTGCAGTGGCACATGGAAACCAACGCAGAACCTGCCCGTTATACCTATTCGGGCAAAGTGTTCCGTATGCAGGAAGACGACACGTCGCGGCCAAACGAATATGTTCAGGTTGGCTATGAGGTCTTTGACGGCAAGGCGCCCAATCATGCGGATGCCGAGGTCTTTACCCTGATTTCCAAAGCTCTTGAAGGTTTGCCGGTCCGCGCTGCGACAGGCGATTTGGGAATTTTGATGGCTGCGGTGCGTGGGCTTTCGACGACGGATGCCCGCAAGGCTGCTCTTTTGCGTCATATCTGGCGTCCGCGTCGGTTCCGTGCGCTATTGGATCGGTTTGGTGGGAAAACCCCCGTGCCTGCGTCGCGCACTGCGCTGTTGGCGAGCGATGATCCGTTCAAAGGGATCGACACCAGCCACGGCGTTCGGACCCGTGCCGAGGTTGAATCCCGCATTGATGCGCTCCGCGAAGATGCGGCGGCGGCTCCGATTGCGTCGGAACAGATTGCTCTGCTGGACGAAATCCTGAGCCTGCGGGAAACATCCCCGAATGTGCTGAGCCACCTGCGCGATATCGCGGTCGATATGCCGTCGATTGGCGCTGCGGTTCAGCGGTTTAGCCAACGGCTCGAGGCGCTGTCGAAGGCAGGGATCGACGTTGATGCCCTCGATTTCGAAGGCAACTTTGGTCGGACCACTCTCGAATATTACGACGGGTTCGTGTTTGGCTTTTATGCGGATAAACGCCCTGATCTGCCACCTGTGGCGTCGGGTGGGCGGTATGATGCGCTGACCCATGTTTTGGGTCGTGGCCGTGCCGTGCCTGCGGTCGGCGGGGTGATCCGTCCTGAACTCGTTCTCGCGCTGAGGGATACGCTATGACGATCAAGCTCGGTGTGCCGTCCAAAGGGCGGTTGATGGATAAGACCTTTGACTGGTTCGAAGAGCGTGGACTGACGCTCAAGAAAACAGGGTCGGAACGTGAATATTCTGGTGCGGTCGAGGGCATCGACGGCGTTGAGCTGGTGCTCTTGTCAGCGGGCGAAATTCCGCGTGAATTGACCGCTGGGCGTATCCACTTGGGCGTCACAGGATCGGACCTCGTTCGGGAAAAAGTGCCGAGCTGGGAAACCCGTGTCACGGAACTGGCGGGCATGGGATTCGGTGGCGCTGATCTGATCATCGCGGTTCCGACCTCGTGGGTCGATGTAGAGACGCTCGACGATCTCGATGCTGCGGCGGCTCAGTTCCGTCGGACCCATGGGTATCGTTTGCGGATCGCGACCAAATATCACCGCCTCGTGCGGGAATTCCTGCGTGAACACGGCGTTGCCGATTATCAGTTGGTCGACAGCCAAGGCGCGACCGAAGGCACCGTTCGCAATGAAACCGCCGAAGCCGTGGCGGACATCACGTCGACGGGTGAAACGCTGCGGGCGAATAACCTAAAGATCCTGTCGGATTCGCTAGTTCACTCGTCACAGGCGACTTTGTTCAAATCGCGCTCTGCGGATTGGTCGAATGAAGATCGCTTGGTTCTTTCGCAGCTCGAAGACCTACTGGGTATCTAAGCGGTCCTACCGAACACCAATTTCGGCCAGTGCGGCAGAGAGGGACGGGGGCAGATCGGCCTCGCCCTCTTTGGCGCGGCCCAGATCGGCGGGGGCGTCCTCGGGTTTTAGATAGCGCCAGCCTTGGAACGCACGTTTCTGGGTGGGTTCAACGCGGACCAGTTCGGGATCAAGCACGATCGCGCAGCGGCGGATGCCGTCGTGCCCAGTGACCTCATCCAAACGCAGAATCGTTTGGCGGCAGAGGATCACCCCTTTAATCACCCAATAGATCGATCCGCCGTTCAGAACCTCGTCCTCACGTTTCGGCCACATGCGAGTCACATGGCGCGGCAATCCGTCAGAGGTCCGTGCAGCAACGGTTTTCTGCCAATCAGCAAGGTCTGAAACGCCTTCTGTGCCGACCGATAACTTGATTAAGTGGGTAAATTTGGTCATAACTTATGGTCTCCGAAGCATAGTTAGATAGAGCAAATAAACCTGTGGGCAAGGCAATATTTTGTGTTGCCTCACGGGTGTCATCACAATATCTATGCGGTCCAGCCACATATGAATGCCGACAGAGGATTGACCGAATGACTCGTTTCGCCGCCCCAATTGCCGAACAAATCTGGGATATGAAGTACCGTTTTAAGGATGCCGACGGCAAACCTTTGGATGGTACCGTTGAGGATTCGTGGCGTCGAATTGCGCGTGCTTTGGCGGCTGTCGAAAAAGACCCCAAAAAATGGGAAGATAAGTTCTACGGCGCTCTGGAAGATTTCAAATACCTCCCTGCTGGCCGCATCACCGCTGGTGCAGGCACCGCGCGCTCGGTCACTCTGTTCAACTGCTTTGTTATGGGCACTGTGCCAGATTCGATGGGCGGCATTTTTGACATGCTCAAAGAAGCTGCGCTGACCATGCAGCAGGGCGGCGGCATCGGCTACGACTTCTCGACGATTCGTCCCAAAGGCGCGCTGGTCAAAGGTGTGGCGGCAGACGCGTCTGGCCCGCTGTCGTTCATGGATGTTTGGGATGCGATGTGCCGCACCATCATGTCCGCTGGCTCGCGCCGCGGTGCGATGATGGCGACGATGCGCTGTGACCACCCCGATATCGAACAGTTCATCACTGCGAAATCCGACCCTGCACGTCTGCGCATGTTCAACATGTCGGTGCTCGTCACCGATCCGTTCATGGAAGCGGTGAAGGCGGATAAATCGTGGGAACTGATCTACGACGGTAAGGTCTACAAGACCGTCAACGCGCGTGATCTGTGGAACACCATCATGCAGTCGACCTACGATTACGCTGAACCCGGCGTGATCTTTATCGACCGCATCAATGAGATGAATAACCTATCCTACTGCGAAACCATCGCAGCGACGAACCCCTGTGGTGAACAGCCGCTGCCGCCGTATGGCGCATGTCTGCTCGGTTCGATCAACATGGCGCGTCTGGTTGAGAACGCGTTCGAAAAAGACGCTCGTTTGAATGTTGAGCAGCTCGACGACCTTGTGGCGACCGCTGTGCGCATGATGGACAACGTTGTGGATGCGTCGCGCTTCCCACTTGAGGCGCAGGCCCAAGAAGCGGCGGCAAAGCGTCGTATCGGTCTGGGCGTAACGGGTCTGGCTGACGCGCTGCTGATGGTCGGTCTGGAATACGGCACCGAAGAAGCCGCCGCGCAAACCGAAGCATGGATGAAACAGATCGCTCGTGCGTCCTACCTCGCATCTGTTGAACTGGCCAAAGAGAAGGGTGCGTTCCCGCTCTTTGACAAAGACAAATACCTCGCGTCTGGTTCGCTCAAGATCATGGATCAGGACGTGAAAGACGCCATCGCAGAGCATGGTATCCGCAACGCGCTGCTGACCTCAATCGCGCCGACAGGCACCATTTCGCTCTATGCTGGTAACGTATCGTCGGGCATCGAACCTGTGTTTGCTTACGCTTACACTCGCAAGGTTCTGCAAAAAGACGGATCGCGCACCGAAGAAGAAGTCGTCGATTACGCGGTCAAACTCTACCGCGATAAATTCGGCGCAGACGCAGAACTGCCGAGCTACTTTGTGAACGCTCAGACGCTCGCGCCTCTGGCACACGTGCGGATGCAGGCGGCTGCGCAGAAATGGATCGACTCGTCGATTTCGAAAACCATCAACTGCCCCGAAGACATCGACTTTGACTCGTTCAAAGAAGTCTACATGGAAGCTTACGAGACCGGCTGTAAGGGCTGCACCACCTACCGTCCAAACGACGTGACGGGTTCGGTTCTGTCGGTGTCTGAATCGTCGGACAAAACCCCGTCCGAGGCGCCAGAGACCACTTCGACCGATGCGGAAGTCATCTACATGTCCGAGCCGCTGGACCGTCCTGCTGCGCTGGAAGGTAACACCTACAAGGTCAAATGGCCGGATAGCGAGCATGCGATCTATATCACCGTCAATGACGTTGTGATCGCAGGCCACCGCCGTCCGTTCGAGGTCTTCATCAACTCCAAAAACATGGAGCACTTTGCGTGGACCGTTGCACTGACCCGCATGGTGTCGGCTGTGTTCCGTCGCGGTGGTGATGTGTCCTTTGTGGTCGAAGAGCTGAAAGCAGTGTTCGACCCGCGTGGTGGGGCATGGATGAAGGGCAAATACGTCCCGTCGATCCTTGCGGCGATCGGTGGTGTGCTGGAGCAGCACATGGTGGCGATTGGCTTTATCGAGGGCGAAGGCAAGCACCTCAAGGTCGATCCCCAAGCCGAAGTTATGGTCGTCGGCGAAGCCCCGCGCGGTAAACCCTGCCCATCCTGCGGTGAATACGGCATGAAAATGGAAAGCGGCTGCGCCTCGTGCACGTCGTGCGGATATTCCAAGTGCGGCTGATCTGCGCTATGTAGAAATAACGAAAGGGCGGCTGTACGGGCCGCCCTTTTTCGTTGTGCTGTCTACCGCCGACGCCCTGACGGTTTGGTGACCTTCTTCCCGCGCGGACCCGTTTGAACAGGTGTGTTGGCGCGGTTTTCGTCTTGGAGTTTGTGCCAGCGCTCTAAACGGGCGGCGTCGATGTCGCCACGTGCGACGGCGGCTTGGACGGCGCAACCTGGTTCGTGGACGTGGGTGCAATTGCGGAAGCGGCAATTGTCGGCTTGCTCTACGATTTCGGCAAAGAGCACGTCGAGGCCGACAGACAGATCGCTGACATGCAGGGTGCGCATGCCCGGGGTGTCGATCACCCAGCCGCCGCCCTCAATGGAATGGAGCGACCGCGAGGTCGTTGTATGGCGTCCCTTGGCATCGGATTCGCGGATGCCGCCGGTGGCTTGGGCCTGATCGGGAGCTTTGTCGGCGAGGGTGTTCAAGAGCGTCGATTTGCCAACGCCAGATGATCCGATCAGGGCAACTGTTTGGCCCGCACCGCACCACGGCGCGAGGACTTTGGCTGCGTCAGGGGATTTACCGTTGACGGTGACGACGGTCAGGTCGCGTTGGATGGCTGCGGCCTCGGTCTTGTATCGGTCGAGTTCGGTGGTTTGGTCGGCCTTTGTCAGAACGATGACGGGGGTTGTACCTGCTTCGTTCGAAAGGGCCAGATAGCGCTCTAACCGCGCTGGGTTAAAATCGTCATTGCAGGAAGTGACGATAAAGAGCGTATCCACGTTTGCGGCGATCAACTGGTGATCTCGGCCCCCTTCGGTGCGGCGTTGAAGCAGAGAATGACGGTCAAGGCGGCGCACCAAAAGCGAGGTATCAGGTTCGACCAAGACCCAATCGCCGACCGCGAAATCAGTCGTTCGGACATTGTGGCCCAGAACCAGACGTGTGGAATCCCGCCCTGTCGTAGCGGTCATTCGGCTGCGGTGGACGGTCGCGACGCGCATTGGCACGAGGCCAGCCTCGTCGTCGGACACTTGGTCGACATAGAACGAGGTCCACCCAAGGGCGGTCAAACGATCAGACTGGGATTCAGATGCAATAGTCACAGGCACTGCATGGCTAGAATTGCCGAGTGTTGCAAGTGTTTGGTGCAGCCCTCTGATCAAAGGACTGCACCTGAGGGATTATTCGCCGTAGGGCACCCAGATGTTTTTGACTTGGGTCGCACGGGCAAGGAATTCGCGTCCTTGCCCTGCAGGGGATGCGAAATCACGGGTGCCTGCGACTTCGGTCCACGTTTGTTTGAGGTTGCCGGTCGAGGCTTTTTCGACCATGGCGCAGCCGTCGGCCGTTCCGAAATACCACATCGCGGCGACTTCATCGTGTTGGGCGAGCGTTTTGGAGAGTTCCTCACGCGGGCCAGTGACGATGTTGACGACGCCAGCGGGTACGTCAGAGGTTTCGAGGATCTGGTAGAAATCCGTCGCGGCGAGTGGGTGCGTCTGCGATGGCACGGCGACCACGGCGTTGCCAGTTGCGATAGCTGGCAGCACGGTTGAGATGAAACCGAGCAGTGGATGACGGTCGGGGCAAGCGATCCCGATGACACCCAAGGACTCGTTCATAGCGAGTGTCACCATGCGCGACTGGGTGGAATGGACTGCGCCGTCGAATTTATCGGCCTGAGCCGCATACCAGAAACAACGGCGAATTGCGGCCTCGACCTCTGCCTGTGCGGTGCCTTTGTTGGCACCGAAGGACTGGAGGCGTTCCGCAAATTCACCCGCGCGGGCCGAGAGGTTTTCACCGATGTAATAGAGGACCTGCGCACGGTTGTGGCCTGTCGCTTTGCCCCAGCCAGAGGCCTTGGCGGCAGCTTCAACGGCGTTGCGGATGTCCTTGCGGCTGCCAAGAGGGGCGAGGCCGACGGGGCCTTTCGGACCAGACACGGTGTAGGAATAGCCGCTGTCCGGGCGTGCTTGTTTTCCACCGATGTAGAGCTTGGCTGTGCGGTCGACTTCGGCTGTCGTTGATAGGCCAACGGCTGCGTCCAATGCGGAGGGGGCGGGTTCCGCTTTGCCTGATTTGACGGATGTGGGTTTGAGGTATGACAGCATCCCCTCGCGCCCACCTTCGCGACCAAACCCGCTTTCTCGGTAGCCACCAAAGCCAGCTGCCGCGTCAAAGATGTTTGTCGCATTGATCCAGACAACACCCGCTTTGACCTTCGACGCGATGTCGAGGCAAAGGTTGATATTCTCTGACCAGATCGACGCCGCGAGGCCGTAGCGCGTGTTGTTCGCTAGTGCTATGGCATCATCCACCGTGCGGAAGGTGGTGAGCGTGACCACGGGGCCAAAGATTTCTTCCTCCCACAGGATCGACGCGGGTTCGACATCGGTCGCGAGGGTCGGGGGGTAGAAACAGCCCTGCGGTGCGGCGATCTGGTGTAGAACAGCACCTGCGTCTTGACCCTTTTGGACTAGATCGCGAATGCGGTCGGCCTGAACGGGGTGCACAATCGCGCCGACATCCGTGTTTTTGTCGAGCGGATCACCAACGCGCAGCTTTGCCATGCGGGTTTTCAAAAGGGCCGTAAAGCGCGGGGCAACGGCCTCTGCCACGAGGATGCGGGAGCCTGCACAGCAGACCTGACCTTGGTTAAACCAGATGGCATCGACGACGCCTTCGACGGCAGCATCAAGGTCGGCATCGGCAAAGACGATAAACGGGGATTTGCCGCCAAGCTCGAGTGTCAGCGCCTTGCCCGATCCAGCGATCTGGTCACGTATGATGCGGCCAACTTCGGTCGATCCCGTAAAGGCGACCTTTTGGATATCCTTATGGCCGACAATGGCAGCACCTGTTGCGCCATCACCTGTCACGATGTTCAGCACGCCTTTGGGCAGGCCACACTCCGCCGCGATTTGGGCAAAGGCTAGCGCGGTCAGCGGTGTGTATTCAGCGGGTTTTAGAACGACGGTGTTACCCGCAGCCAAGGCGGGCGCGATTTTCCATGCGAGCATCAGCAGTGGGAAGTTCCACGGGATCACCTGACCGCAAACGCCAACGGCATCCATGTTCGGGAATTCGTCTGCCAGAATTTCAGCCCAGCCCGCATGGTGGTAGAAGTGACGAGCGACCAGCGGGATGTCGATATCGCGGCTTTCGCGGATCGGTTTGCCGTTGTCGATGGTTTCCAAGACGGAGAGGAACCGTGCGTGTTGCTGGATGTGACGTGCCAAGGCGTAAAGGTGTTTGGCGCGTTCATGGCCCGACAGTTTCGCCCACTTTGGTTGGGCCTTGTTCGCGGCGGCAACGGCTTTGCCCACGTCGGCGGTCGTGCCTTGGGTCACGTGGGCAATGACATCGCCCGTTGCGGGGTCGGTCACGGCAAAGGTTTCACCTGCGGGCGTAAAC
>NZ_JALRGW010000189.1:0-571 GCF_023253315.1 Aestuarium sp. | reverse complement strand
GATCATGATTTGGTTGCGGAAGCTGCAGAAAAACATGGGGTTCAGCGTCAATTTTATAAAGTTGCCATGCGCCCTGGAAAACCGTTGATGGCAGGACGGTTGGGCGATGCGATGATGATTGGTTTGCCGGGAAACCCAGTGTCGGCAATGGTCTGTGGGAAAATATTCCTAACGCCAGTGATACGCGCATTGCAGGGATTGCCAAAGCAACCCGCGCCCAGATTCCGCGGAAAACTATCCCACCCCATCACGCAAAACGGCGGGCGGGAACATTATCTGCGCGCGGTTTATGAAAACGGGATGGTGCGTGTGTTTGAAAGACAAGACAGCGCGTTGCTCAGTGTGCTGGCCGCATCAAATGCCCTGATCGTTCGCGCACCCCATGCCACAGCATTAGAGGCAGGCGCAGAGGTGGAAGTGATCCTTCTGTAAAACATGGCATTGACACAAAACAAGAACACATGTAGAACATATTGAAAATCATGTTCTAAAGGGGCTTGTCATGCTGACCCGTAAACAACTGGATTTGCTGGATTTCATCAATAAACGCATGTTGCGTGATGGTGTTCCA
>NZ_JALRGW010000188.1:0-571 GCF_023253315.1 Aestuarium sp. | reverse complement strand
GATTAACTTCACCACCAACTTGCGTTCGCCCCACCACGCGGGTTGTGAGCAGAACGCTCTTACCAACATACGTGTACCTTTTATCGCGACGGCGTGCGCCACCCCCGGCACTTGAACGCCCGGGTGAGTGCTCTGCTACTGCTCAAGTAGTCCAGTCCAGTCTTTCCCAGGATGGTTTTCTGTGTGTGTGTGTTTTTGTGAACACTTTTTTGATTGGTGGATTTGGGCTTGGCTGAGGGCTGGCAAATCCAGCTAGGTTCATTCTTGGGGAATGGAAAGCCGTACGAACGGAATTTATTTCTACGGCTGTGATTGGCTTAGCCGTCGCCGCCGCCGTCGCCGTCAAACATCGGCGCGCGCTGATCGCGAACTTCGAGATGACCTCGCATCGAGCCAGGCGCGTGGTCAACGGGGACACGCGCAGCAGTGGCCAAGTGATACGTGCCGGGTTCGTCGACAACGGCAGCACCTTCAACGCCAGGGGTGCGCTCGAATGAAGGACGTGGTCTCTCTCGGGCGGTCGTCGCTCGAGCGGGCAGAAGGCCGCGTGGGCCTGCCCATCGAGCTGCAG
>NZ_JALRGW010000187.1:0-577 GCF_023253315.1 Aestuarium sp. | reverse complement strand
GTCCTGTAGATAAACGTGGTGGATCTCCGCAAGGTAAGGTTGGTATAAAAGAAAGTCAAGCAACTGTGCATACAAGTCGTTTGGGCAGTAGCAGTATTGTAATTGATGACGGCGATGACAAGTTTCTACGCAAAGGATCTCCTGAAGATACACCATATGAATATGTAAACAAAGAAGCAAGTGAATCAGGAGGTGATGTAACACGCCCAGCAAACGAAATGATTCGTTTCCGCACAAGAACTGGTGCGCAAATAATGATCAATACAAGTGAAGATTTGATCTATATTAATAATAGTAGAGGTACTGCATGGATAGAAATGTCAAGTAATGGTAAACTTGATGTTTATGCAAAAGACAGTATTAGTTTTCACACAGAAACAGACTTCAACTTTGTTGCAGATAGAGATATAAACTTTGAAGCAGGTAGAAATGTGAACATGATAGTTAACAATAATATCAACATGAGTTGTGCATTAGATTATCACTTGCTTGTTGGTGCAGACGGTTATATAAAAATTAAAAATAATTTAGATACCACTGTAACAACAGATCTTAAAACCACAGTTGGCGGAATTAT
>NZ_JALRGW010000186.1:0-577 GCF_023253315.1 Aestuarium sp. | reverse complement strand
AAACACGACGTCGCCTTTGCGCCCTTTGGAAACGACGGGGACGATTTGGTCCTTGAAATAGCCAGCCTCCGTGGCGGCTTGGGCACGGCGGTGGCTTTCCACGGCCAAAGCGTCTTGCTCTTCGCGGCTGATGCCCCACTTGGCGGCGATGTTCTCAGCGGTCACGCCCATGTGGATGGTGTGGAAGGGGTCGTGCAGTGCGCCGACCATCATGTCGATCATTTTGGTGTCGCCCATGCGAGCGCCAAAACGGGTGGCCGAGCTGACGTAGGGCGCACGGCTCATGTTCTCGGCACCGCCGCCAATGGCGACATCGCAGTCGCCCAGCATGATGGCTTGGCTGGCCGAGATGATGGCTTGCAGGCCAGAACCACACAGGCGGTTCACGTTGAATGCGGGCGTGCCTTCGGCACAGCCGCCATCCAGCGCGGCGACACGCGACAAATACATGTCGCGGGGTTCGGTGTTGACCACGTGGCCGAACACCACATGGCCGACATCCGCTCCATCGACACCGGCGCGGGCCAGTGATTCGCGCACAACGAGGGCGCCCAACGCGGTGGGGGGCTTGTCTTTG
>NZ_JALRGW010000185.1:0-578 GCF_023253315.1 Aestuarium sp. | reverse complement strand
TGGCCGGGGTCGTGGTCTGCCTTTAACATCAACCCTCTCCCTCCCTGTTGGTAACGTCCCGATCACCAAGCTGGCTCTGCTACTGCTCAAGTAGTCCAGTCCAGGTTTGGGCCAGTAGAAAAAGAACCGCCAAGAACCAAGAATGGGCGAATCTAACACCCATAAAAGCAAAGCAAAAGTTGCGCGGCGATGGCTCGCCGCGCGGGCGCTTCGAGAGGCGAATCATTTTTTTCTTTTTACCCTCCGGGGGGGATGCGCGCGCCCTTGCGGGCGTGCTGCATGCCTGCTACCGCTTTCCCCTAACACCCATCACACGTGGGGTTGAGAACTGGAAGCTATGCTGGCAATTGTGACCAGTTCTGACCATTGAGACCACTGCTGCCATCATCACGACCCGGCCTGGATCACCTGGAGGAAGGGCCCTCGACCTCGAAGAAGGCGCGGTTCTTGTCGGTCTTGAGCCAGTCAGGGATTAGCGGGGTGGCATCATCAAAAACGGCGGCGACGTTAAACTTCCCACGCTTCGGCTCCAAGCCAGCCTTGGCAAGCTCTGCCAAGAGGAACTCGAGGGCGCCATT
>NZ_JALRGW010000184.1:0-581 GCF_023253315.1 Aestuarium sp. | reverse complement strand
TGGTGATGTTCGACGCCACTTTTGCGCCACTGGTGCAGGCCATCGCCAAACACTGCCCTCAGGTGCACACCTGGGTGTGTCTGGCAGACGCCGCCCACACGCCTGCCATCGAAGGCGTGGCCAACGTCGTCGCCTACGACGACCTGCTTGCGCCCCACCCCGAAACCTTCGAGTGGCCCGAGTTTGACGAACGCACCGGCGCGGCCTTGTGCTACACCTCAGGCACCACGGGCAACCCCAAGGGCGTGCTGTACTCCCACCGGGCCATCGTGCTCAACGCCACCACCGCCTGCATGCCGGACATCGTGGGCCTGTCCTGCCGTGAAACCATCTTGCCCGTGGTCCCCATGTTCCACATCAACGCCTGGTGCATCCCTTACGGCGCCATGCTCTCGGGCTGCAAGATGGTGTTGCCTGGCCCCAAACTCGATGGCGCGAGCATCTATGAATTGATGGAGGCCGAAGGTGTGACCATCAGCGCGGGCGTGCCCACCATCTGGATGGGCTTGATCCAGCACATGGAAGCCAACAACCTCAAGTTCTCCACCATGAAGCGCACGGCCGTGGGCGGCTCCGCCATG
>NZ_JALRGW010000183.1:0-584 GCF_023253315.1 Aestuarium sp. | reverse complement strand
CTGCGGGCTGTGCATCTATCACGGTGGCGCTAAGGCCTGCATGGGCTGCGGCCAGTGCCATGGCAGGCCCGTTCAGCCCGCCACCAATAATCAAAAGATCGCTGTCATAGGTCATGGCCCCAATATGGTGGTATTGCGGGGATTGTCCATGCGCCGCCATGCCGCTACCGTCGGTGCAATCACCACCGGAAGGAGCTGGCAATGCAAGAATGGTTGTGGAAAAGCGCCGCAGATTTGGGGCGCGCGATTAGGGCCGGGCAGATCGACCCCGTGGCATTGACAGAAACCTATCTGGCCGCCATTGCCGCCCACCCGCGGCACGGGCGCATCTATGCCCGCACCACCCAAGACCGTGCCTTGGCCGAGGCCCATGCCGCACGCCAGCGGGCCGCCACTGGCCACAGGCTGTCGCTGCTTGATGGTGTGCCGATCAGCTGGAAAGACCTGTTCGATACCGCCGGTATCGCCACCGAGGCGGGCAGCAAATTGCTAGAGGGGCGCACCCCCACGGCAGATGCGCTTGTGTTGCGTAACGCCACGCAAATGGGGCTGGTTTGCCTTGGCAAAA
The DNA here is from genome assembly GCF_023253315.1 of Aestuarium sp. Classification (NCBI taxonomy): domain Bacteria; kingdom Pseudomonadati; phylum Pseudomonadota; class Alphaproteobacteria; order Rhodobacterales; family Paracoccaceae; genus Aestuarium; species Aestuarium sp. The sequence continues at coordinate 16 of NZ_JALRGW010000183.1, read as the reverse complement.
CCCATATGACCGAACT
>NZ_JALRGW010000182.1:0-601 GCF_023253315.1 Aestuarium sp. | reverse complement strand
CTCGTGGCAGAGGGCGAAAAAAAGAAAATTAGCCTGAGAATCAGCCAATCAGGGGTTTCCCAAATGGTCTACAGACTGGACTGGACTGGACTACCTGAGCAGTAGCAGAGCACTCAATTGTATCAGCCCAGGCAAAAGTGGACTGGACTGGACTAAAAGGACTGGACTGGACTAAAAGACTGGACTGGACTACTTGAGCAGTAGCAGAGCACTTAAAGTAGTTCAAAAGTAGTTTGACGATTTTTGGTGAGTATTTTTCTTTGGCCTACAGTGAAGTCCATTCCAGGCCAGTCGCCGCCTCGCCTGCCTCCTGCCTCCCTCCTGGATTCCTGCTTCCTCACTCTGATTTAGCACGCCCACCCCGAACCCCACTCCCGGCAATGTCTCTGGCTCATTACGACGAGCCCCCGAACAAGAGGCCTCGGGGTTCCGAGACTGCTCTGAGTGAGATCGTGAACGAGATTCCTCGGACAAGTGGTCTGGAGTCGCCCACAATGCTCCTCACCGGCCACGAGGCGCCCGTCACTTGCCTCAAATTCGACCCCTCGGGACGGTATCTTGCGTCGGGCTCGAACGACAAGCGGATATGTACGTGTGCACT
>NZ_JALRGW010000181.1:0-603 GCF_023253315.1 Aestuarium sp. | reverse complement strand
GGAGTTGATTGTTGAACGGCAGAAGCTGCATCAGCTGGTCTCCGATATGCATAACAACGGAGAGATAGAGCAAGAGCGAGATTATAAAAGCGGCTTCGCTGAGAAATTCAGTAAGAAATAATGTCAGGTCTTAAGTTGACAGATGGGGATACGGTTGTCAATATATGTGTTGACGACACAGAGGGCGAAATCATTGAGGTTGCCTTTCTGAAGATACAACTACCCAAGAAGCCAACTAAGAAAAACATACTCTTCCACGACCTACCAAAGAAAGACCAACGTTGGCATCGCCACGAATTGCCAAAAGAACTGGGCGGAATCAAGACGATGGACGACTGGTACGCTGCGCCAAAAGAGTTCCAGCAGAAATACAGCCCCTACATTGAGCAGGAGTTTCAAAGACGACGCAATGGCGTATGGTTCTACAATAACGGTGTTCCAACATACATTACGGGACACCACTATATGTTCCTGCAGTGGAGCAAGATTGACATAGGCTATCCAAGCTATCTGGAGTTCCAGCGTAGGCTGTTTATCCATCAGGCGGCCTGTGAAGCGGACCCACGATGTATGGGACAGATTTATACCAAGTGTCGTCGTTCT
>NZ_JALRGW010000180.1:0-604 GCF_023253315.1 Aestuarium sp. | reverse complement strand
CCAAGTGCGGCCATGCGCGCGGCGAATTTGGCCCGCAAGTCTGGATCAGCGATGATCACGTTGCCTGAATGGCTCCCTGCGATGTTAAATGTTTTGGTCGTCGCGGTCATCATGACGAGGCGGTCTTCAATCCCGTCGATCTTGGTCATTGGGATGTGCGTGTGACCAGGCATAATCAGGTCGTGGTGAATCTCGTCCGATACAAGGATGAGGTCATGGCGCTTTGCAAAGGCGGCGACGGCTTCCAGCTCGGCTTTCGACCAAACGCGGCCGCCCGGATTGTGAGGAGAGCAAAGAATGACCATTCTTTCTGAACCTGTCATCTGAGCATCATAGGCATCGAAATCGTATTCGTACCGACCGTTGTTGTTCACCAGTTGGCATTCGACCACGTTGCGCCCAGCCGCACGAATGACGCGGGCAAAGGCATGGTAAACGGGGGTAAAGAGGACAACGCCGTCGCCGACATTGGTGAACGCGTCAACACACAGCGCTGTGCCGTTGACCAGACCATGTGTGGTGAAAATCGATTTCGGATCGACGCTCCACCCATGGCGGTTTTCCATCCACCAGCAAATCGCGTCGCGATAAGGGCCTTCGTTTC